>JAGGAC010000053.1 GCA_017889635.1 Bacillota bacterium
GGAGCAACTATCTAGCTACGAGGCGCAAGTTAATTACTACACGACTTATATAAATGGCCATGCGGACTATGAACTGGCTGGAATTTTTGCCGATGCTGGCATAACAGGCACCAATACTAAAAACCGAGTGCAATTTAACCGGATGATTGCGGAGTGTAAGGCCGGAAAAATCGATATGATTATAACAAAATCAATATCCC
This sequence comes from Bacillota bacterium, assembly GCA_017889635.1. Taxonomy (GTDB): domain Bacteria; phylum Bacillota; class Negativicutes; order Sporomusales; family CTSoil-080; genus CTSoil-080. Next base: position 201 of record JAGGAC010000053.1, read on the forward strand.
GTTTTGCACGCAATACTTTGGATACTTTGACTTTTGTTAGGCTGCTTAAGGATTTAGAAATCGAAGTAATCTTTGAAAAGGAAAACATTAGAACATTGGACAGCAAAGGCGAGGTTTTGTTGTCAATTTTAAGCTCGCTCGCACAAGACGAGAGCCGGTCCATATCGGAAAACTCTACCTGGGGAATTAGGCGGCGGTTTGAACAAGGCAAGCTTCAAATTAATCATACTAAGTTTTTAGGCTATGATAAAGATGCTAATGGGAATCTAGTTATTAATCCTAAGCAGGCAAAAATAGTGAAACGAATTTACACTGAATTTCTTGACGGAAAAGGGGCCAATCGAATAGCGCGCGATTTTGAACTTGCAGGAGTGCCAAATTGGCACGGCAAGCCTAAGTGGTATGAAGGCAGTATTAGGAAGATGCTAGCCAATGAAAAATATAAGGGTGATGCACTGCTCCAGAAGACCTACACTGTTGATTTCTTGAGCAAAAAACGAGCAAATAACACTGGGCAAGTATCACAGTACTATGTTACGGACAGTCATCCTGCCATTATTGATAAAGAAATGTGGGAATCGGTTCAACTGGAGATAGAGCGAAGACATGCCTATGCTGTAGAGCATGGAATTCAGAAGGTTGAATATGCAACAACCAATAATCCCTTTGCTGGCAGAGTCATATGCGGCGCTTGCGGGAAGATTTTTGGCAGAAAGGTATGGAATTCTACCGATGAGAGGCTCAGAAGAATAATCTGGCGATGTAATGGTAGGTATCCGGCTAAAGGTGAAAAAGGCTGCGAAAGCAGGCATATTGATGATTGGGCTTTGTATCAAGCATTTATAAATGTGTTTAATGCGATGGTTGAGAATAAGGATTATTTTATGAGTAAGTGGCAGGAACGTTTGGAAGACGAAAATTTGCTACAGCGATATAAGGCGAAACAGTTTATTAAAATAATAACAAGGGGTGGGGTAATTGATAAATTTGATATATATTTATATTTTGCATTAGTTGAGAAGATAACAGTTTATGATGGCGGGCGAGTGATTGTAAGTTTGCTTGATGGCACAAATGTGGAATGTGAAATGGAATAGGTAATTGACATCTCAGTTAATTACCGTGCTTTTGATAAGTATCATGCACACGACAATGTGATATCTGTGTGGGTCAGATCTTCTAGATCAAGCCGTTGTTGCAACTATTGCTAACTGGTTTCATTAATATTAAATAGTTATAGCTGATAGATAGAATTAAGTATTTCTAAAATTGAATTTTTTAAGTTATTATTTAAGCGAAAAGATTTAGTATATACAGATAATTACGGAAATTAAAAAAAGACTGGAGGTATGTTTTTATACTATTTACGCAGTATTAGATTTTAGGTTGCAATATTGACGAGTGTTGAGTTAATAGCATGCCAGAGCCAAAGTGATATTTAAATATGTATAATTAATTGACACTAATGAACCATATAACTAAGTTAATTATGGGCGAAATGCCTTTAATTATTAGTATCCAAAAATTATTATGGGGGTAATTAGATGGATCAGAAAACAATGGAAACAAAAATACTCAAAGGTGAGGCATATGCCAAAATCCAAAACGTTATGGGCACTTATGCTTATATGCTGACAGCGGCAAAGTATGTAGATATTTGTGAGCTGTTTACCAAGAATGAACCTGATGTCAGAGTTGAAATGAACTGGGGTGTTTATGACGGATATGAAGGTATACTGAGATGCTATGCTAAATATCATAGCGACTGTGTCTCAGGCCCTGGTATTATGGCTGTTCACGCGCTTACTACGGCTGTTATTGAGATTGCGGACGATCTGAAAACAGCTAAAGCTGTGTGGATTTCTCCGGGGCATATTACCGGTGGAATGTTTACAAAGGACAAGGCTGTAAAAGCTCACTGGGCATGGATGAGATACGGTGCCGACTTCATTAACGAAAATGGCGAGTGGAAGATTTGGCATTTGCACGTATTTGGAATGCTTATGACTCCTTATGAAAAGAGCTGGGTTGAAGTTGGCGACGCTCACGATATGGAGGCTTTTCCGCCTGAATATGCTCCTGACAGACCTCCTACATATTCATGGGCATACAGCTCTACAGGTACGACTGAATATGTTCCGGCTCCTCCGCAGCCTTACAAAACTTTCGATCCTAAAGATGCATTTTAAGTAATAGGTAAAATATATAAATAAGCTGATAACTTCCTTTTTCGATTCGTTCCCTCATAGCCGTTTACAACCGGAGGTATGTTTCTAAAACATGCCTTCGGTTTAAAGTTTAACAGCGCTGTAAAATTCATATTTGGCAGTAAAATGAATATTGACAAAAGAAAAGAAAAATAATATAGTAAAAGTGAAATATATTTCATAACTTGAGGTGCTTATGGGGCGGCCACATAAAGAACGCCGAATCGAACAACTACCTACAATTACAAACTTTAAGCCGGCAGGAATCCCTATGAGGAATTTGGATGAAATAGTGCTGGCCCTGGAAGAAATGGAAGCTATGCGACTTGCTGACATTGAGCAATTGGATCAAGGCGCGGCTGCCGAAAAAATGAGTATTTCGCGCCCTACTTTTCACAGACTGATCAATAAAGCTCATCAAAAAGTTGCAACTGCTTTATGGCAGGGAAAAGCTTTGACAATTGAAGGCGGTTCATATCGTATTGATCATCCGCATAAAAATGAAATGCGACATTTCGTTTGCCGCGAGTGTGATAACGAATGGGAAGTTCCGCATGGCAATGGTCAAAGCGGCCGGGATATGCAGTGTCCTAAATGTAAATCAGATGAGGTCATGCGGCAACGGTTATAAGGGGAGGCTTTAATGTATTCAGAAAAGGTAATGGAACATTTTCTGATGCCCCGCAATGCATGTCTCATGGCTGATCCGGACGGAGTTGGAACATCTGGTGATTCAAGCTGTGGCGATAACTTTAAGTTGTTCATTCAAGTTCAGAATGGGATAATTACCAATATCAGTTTTCTTGTGTTTGGCTGCGGAGCTGCAATAGCTTGCGGCAGTATGACAACAGTGTTGGCCAGGGGAAAAAGCCTTAGTGAAGCGGCAAAGATTAGCGAGCAGGATGTAGTCGATGCTTTGGATGGTTTGCCGGAAGCTAAGCAGCATTGTTCTAATCTGGGAGTTACTGCTTTAAAAGCGGCAATTCAAGATTATCTTTTAAAAAAGGCGAGCGGTAAAAGATGAGTATGTAATATTATATGTCTAGTTAGTGCGCCTTTTTTTAAGTGAAAAAAAATTTCATTTTATTATGAAATATATTTCATAATAAAATGAAAGGAGGTGAGCATTATGCCAAAAGGAGATGGAAATGGACCTGCATTTTTTGGGAGCGGGTTGTTTGGCGGCGGTCGCCGGGTACGTAGGGGCAATGGTTTGGGTCGTGGGAGACATGGAGGCGTTGACCGCGGCAATGGTTTTACTGGCAAGTCTGTTATAGCTTCAGATATGCTTGAAGAACAGGCGGTATATCTGGAGAATCTGGCAGCTAATTTACGCAGTTTAGCAATACAAAAGGTTAAAGCTGAGTAAGCGGCAAAGCCTATTTGGAGCTTCGCTGTTTGAAGCAGCATAGAACTAGACAACATAGCAATCCGCTTAAACAGCGAAGCGTTACCTTTTGTATTTGCTTCAAAGGAGGAATTTATGTGCTTATCAGCATTGCCAGTGGTAAAGGTGGTACTGGTAAAACTGCACTAACTTTACTACTAGCTGCCGCGCATTCTGATATTAATGTAGTTGACGGTGATGTTGAAGAACCTAACTGCCATTTATTTCTAAAACCTAAGTCTGAAGGCCAACGTAAGGATGTTACTATCATGGTTCCGAACATTGATGCTGATAGGTGCAATGGATGTGGGGCATGTGCTGAGGTATGTTTATTTAATGCTATTGCTATTACCGGTGGGAAGGCTTTAATTTTTGACGAATTATGCCACAGTTGCGGCGGGTGTATGTTGAAATGTCCGCAAGACGCAATTGTTGAACAAAGAAAATCTATTGGAGTAATTACTTGTGGCGACTCAACGACTATTTCGAGTACTCGACTTATGAGTGGCGTACTGAAGATCGGGGTACCAAGTGGTGTGCCGCTCATTAAAGCTATTAAAAAAGAAGCGCAAGGAATTGTGGGTGATGTACTGTTTGATTGCCCACCGGGGACATCGTGTTCAATGGTTAGCGCGGTTAAAGAAAGTGATTTCTGTATTCTGGTTACGGAACCGACATCCTTTGGAAAACATGATTTAGAATTGGCGATGAATATTACTCAGTTGCTTGAGATTGATACAGGGGTTGTTATCAATAAAAGTGATGGCGGCGCTGGTGATGAAGCTATTGAGGCTATATGCCGCAATCGTCAGATTCCAGTATTAGCTAAAATCCCTTATAGCCTTTCTTTCGCACGAGAATATTCGGCGGGGATTATAGCTAATGACTACCAAGCTATAGCTAAGGATATTTGGCGGCAAATAAGACCGGGAGGGAGGGCGGAGGCGTGAAGGAATTAGTCATTGTCAGTGGCAAAGGCGGAACCGGAAAAACAAGTATTAGCGCCGCTCTCGCCTTTCTCGCGCCACAAAAGGTTATTGTGGACTGTGATGTGGATGCCGCTAATTTTCATTTGGTAAGCGGGGCTGTTGTGAGGCAAACTCATACATTTACAGCTGGGTTTGAACCGGTTGTAGATTCAAAGGTTTGTACTCAATGCGGTAAATGCAGCGATTTGTGCCGGTTTGAGGCTATTAGGGCTGGCGTTATTACAGCCTCCTTGAATTGTGAGGGCTGTGGGGTATGCGCATTTAATTGCCCGGAACATGCAATTAGTATGCAGGAAAAGCAAGCCGGACAGTGGTTTGTATCGGATACACGTTTTGGTTCGCTAATTCACGCTGAACTTGGTTTGGCAATCGAGAACTCTGGTAAATTAGTTAGTAAAGTACGGCAAGAAGCAAAAAGGATTGCTGGAGTAAAAAAATTGCCACTGGTCATTATTGATGGTCCGCCGGGCATTGGCTGTCCGGCTATAGCCGCCATCTCGGGCGCTAATTTAGCCTTGGCGGTAGTTGAACCGTCATTATCCGGGATGCATGATTTACAGCGCTTGTGGGAGTTGACTCGGCATTTTCAATTGCCGCTTGCGGTATGCATAAATAAGGCTACGCTGAATTCTACCAATACTCATACGATCATCGAATGGTGTAACAAACAAGAAGTTCCGATAGTCGGGAAAATTCCTTATAACGATGTGTTTCGAAACGCTTTGCAAACAGAGAAAACAGTCATGGAAATTCCGAATGATGAAGTTCAGGAGCAGGTATTGGAGTTATGGTATAACCTCTCGAATTTATTAGGAGTAGTACCTACCAATTCAATAATGAACCGGCTTTTTCATAAGATGAACACAATTACTAATAAATAAGTTAGCCTGAATATAAGAAAGCGAGGAAAAGCCAATTATGAGGATTGCGCTTACTGCCCATGGTAAAGACTTTGCGGCGGCTATAGATTCACGGTTTGGTCGCGCAGACTACTTTGTTATCTATGACCAAGAGAAGGATAGTTGGGATTGTTTGTCAAATGAACAAAATCTGGAAGCTGCTCATGGGGCGGGGATTCAAGCCGGACAAAATTTATTAAAGACCGGAGCCGAGGTGCTTATTACCGGCCATGTCGGACCGAAGGCCTTTAAGGTGCTGGATGCCGGAAAGGTCAAGATGTATTCATTCGGCGATATGAATGGTACGGTGGAAGAGGTTTTGACAGCTTTTCTTGATGGCAAGTTGACGCCTATTGTTGCTGCTAATGCAGTGGAAGTTAAACGATAATATTAAATCGGTAGGAATGTTAAAGGAGATGGATTTTAGCGTGGGTTGCAATTCACAAGATCAGGAGTTTGACAAACAAAGCCAAAAGATTAACGAGTTTTTGCAAAACGTTGAGCACAAAATAGTGGTAATGAGTGGTAAGGGCGGCGTCGGTAAAAGTACGGTTGCCACTAACCTGGCGGTGTTTTTAAGCAATCAGGGTTATAAAGTTGGGCTGCTGGATGTAGATGTTCACGGCCCCAGCATTGCAGGACTATTGGGCCTTACCGGACTTAGGTTAAACATTATCGACGACCTTATTCAGCCATACCAATATACGGACAACTTGAAGGTTGTGTCAATTCAAGGAATGTTGGACCAGCCTGATGATCCGTTGATTTGGCGTGGTCCGGTAAAAATCGGGATTATCCGTCAGTTCTTGGCCGATGTTGCTTGGGGTCCACTAGACTATCTTATTATTGACAGTCCGCCCGGAACTGGCGATGAACCATTGACGGTAGCTCAGACTGTTACCGGCTGCCAAGCTGTGATTGTTACCACGCCGCAAGAAATTGCTCTGGCAGATGTGCGTAAATCAATTAAGTTTTGCCAAAAGGTTAATATGCCAATTCTAGGGATGATTGAAAATATGAGCGGCTTTGTTTGTCCTGACTGCGGTAATAGGCACGAAATATTTAAAAGCGGCGGTGGGGAGAAAACTGCTGTTGCAGGTAATATTACTTTTCTCGGCCGCTTGCCGATTGATCCGGGAGTTGTTGCCGCCGGTGACGCCGGGCGGGGTATTGACAGCTTGATTGGTCATACTAAAGAAGCTATGCAGCATATTGTAGATACTATGCTTAATCAATTTAATAAAAATCAGAAAGGTGTTGACTTGAAAATGAAAATTGCGATTCCTTTAGCAGGGGGAAAACTTTGTGCTCATTTTGGCCATTGCGAACAATTTGCGATTGTTACCGTGAATGACGGTAACATTGTGGCTCAGGAAAAATTAACTCCACCGCCGCATGCTCCTGGTGTTATTCCTAACTGGGTAGCTGATCAGGGCTGCACAGATATTTTAGTTGGTGGTATGGGTGAAGCTGCCCAAGATATTTTCCGGCAGCGTGGCGTTAATGTTTTAGGCGGCGCGCCGTCCGATACTCCGGAAAACTTAGTTGCGCTCTATCTGCGCGGTGAACTTACAGATGCCGGAACCACTTGCAATCATGATCATGAAGGACATGACTGCGGCAACCACTAAACCTAAAAACTGTGCAGGATATATGGATATTCTGCACAGTTTTTATAGTGTATTTTATTAGTTAGAAGGAGTCTTTAATTATGCGCTTGACTGTTCTTGTGGACAATAATACTACCAGGCGTAATTTAAAAGCTGAAGCTGGCTTGTCCATTTATATAGAAGACCAGGCAACTAAGGTTTTATTTGATACCGGCGAGTCAGCTTTATTTATGGAAAATGCCGATAAACTCGGCATAAATTTGGGCGAGGCCAATTACATTGTATTATCTCACGGCCACTATGATCATTCATGGGGTCTCAAATATTTGCTAAATCTCTATAACAATACCGCTGGAGAACCGATTGCTAAGTCCGTGTTGTTAACTCATCCTGGTGCGTTCAACCGACGCGTTGAAAATGATGTAGAACTAGGGTGTGATATAAAAGAAGCTGACCTTGAAGAATTTTTTACTATACATAAAAGTAGCGAGCCGGTATGGATTAGTGAGCGACTTGTTTTCTTAGGTGAGATAAACCGCAAGTTTACATTTGAAGGCAGTCATGCTATTGGCCAAATTGTTGAAAATGATATTGCCGAGGCTGACTTTATGGCAGATGATACAGCAATCGTCTATAAGGCTAGGCAGGGGCTTGTAATTATTACCGGATGTTCGCATTCTGGTATATGCAATATTGTGGAACAGGCGAAGCGAATTTGTGATGACGAGCGGGTTTTGGCCATTATTGGCGGACTGCATTTGAAAAATAAATATCAGGAACAACTTCGCGGCACTCTTAAATACTTAAAACAGGCCGAAGTTCAAACCCTGTATGCTTGTCACTGCACCGATCAAGCATCACGTATTGCTTTAGCTGAATTAGGTAATTTATGCGAGGTAATGGTTGGATTAACACTGGAATTTTCTTAATAGTTTTATCGTAGTATCAGCTTAAAAGGAGGCTGCAATGGTGACTCTTTTAGAAGAAGCTAGAACGAAACTGATAGAAATAGTAAAAAACAATAACTGGGATGAGAACGAAACTATTCATATAGTATCTGCCCGCGATCTTACGGCGGAAGAGGCAATCGGCAAGCCTGATCGCGACGATTATCCCCTTATAACCGGAAAAGAAGTAATGATGGAAGCTAGGTTTCAAAACGGCATTGGACAAGCGTTCACCGACCAGGCGGGAAACTTTGCCGGAACACTCGGTGAAGTCTTACAACTGCCGCTGACGACAAACTTTCGCCGGGCGGTATTTGTTGCCACTCTTAATGCCGTTTTGCGAAGTCTGGACCAAGTATCGGCAACTGTTCACTGCAAAGATAAAGAACCAGCGAATTGTGCTAAACAACTGCCGGAGTACATTGAAACTAATTATGGACGGCCAAACATTGCCTTTGTTGGCTTGCAGCCCGGTCTTATACAAGCGTTGGTTGAGGCAGGATTTAATTTACGCGTAACTGACCTCAATCCGGATAATATTGGACAAATTCGTTGCGGGGTGAGGATTGATAATGCGGCTCAGAACGCTGAAAATGTACACTGGGCTGATATTGTATTGTCGACAGGCAGTGTTTTGGTTAATGACACCTATCGGGAACTAGAACAAGGAAAACCAGTAATTTATTATGGCGTGACTGCTGCCGGTCTGGCAAAACTATTTGATTTACCGCGAATTTGTTTTTGCGGGCGCTAGATAATTATAATTCGATAATGTTATTTATAATGACATCATAGTTTGGAGGAGATTCTATGCATTGCGCATTATGCAAAGAAAAAAACTGCCGCAGTGGCCAAAACTGTACTAAACTGACATTTGAAGAAGTAGATGCTACATATAATGATCGAGATCGGCAAATAATGTTGGCAGCTGCCAAAATTGAAGGAGCGGCTTTGTCTCGGTTAGAAGAAAGTGTAAAATTAGCCCAAGCCATGGGATGTACAACCATCGGCGTAGCTTTCTGTATGGGATTGGCAAATGAAGCCAAATATATCGTGCAGTATTTTCAAAAAACCTTCATTGTACACTCAGTATGTTGCAAAGTCTGCGGGATTGGCAAGCAGCAGTTTAACCCTGAGCAAAATCAAGGTGGAAAGTTTGATCCCATGTGTAATCCGGCTATTCAGGCAAAACAGCTAAACGACGCGGATACCGAATTAAACTTTACCGTTGGCCTCTGTGTGGGACATGACATGATTTTGGGCCTCCATTCCAAGGCTCCTGTTTCAGCTCTGGCAGTAAAAGACCGGCTGCTGGCTCATAACCCCCTGGGAGCTATCTATAGTGGTTTCTCACGTAAGCGCCTAGGGTTAGTTGATTAATAGGGCAATAAAATGAAGCTATGTGGGTGCTTTGTCCCTGCCTAGCTTCATTTTTATTGCCCGTTCTATTTTGTTTTTATTCTCTAAGATGAAATAAATTGACTGATAAATGTAATGGTGAGGCGTCTGAGAAAGGTCTACATCGTTCGAGTGCGTGAACTTTGGAAAACCTTGGGTGGATTTTGACCCAGTGCAAATAAGCAACCAAGAATTCCAATGATGATTACGATGTTGATTGGCATCTGATATGCATTAGTCAAATGTAGAGCAGTTGCACCAGCTGCGACACCAGCTGTGCCTCCGAACATGCTCAGCCCTTGTGCTAATCCGCCTAGCTTACCGGTAATGTGTTCTGGGTAATTTTTAGCAATAAATGCCATCGATACCGGAGTAAGCATTGCAAGGAAGAAGCCTGTCACAACCAGGCAACCTAGTAATGATGATCCACTTGCAGTTATAGGATCAAGTTTAATCGCGAAGTTCAGTACAGCAAAAACAATAAAGGAAATAAAGACCACCATTTTCGAACTGCCTTTGAAGAATTTCTCTACAATAAAGCCACTCGCGATTGCACCTACCATGGAAGCAATCTGCACCGTTCCCATAAAGCTGCCAGCTGTCATTGGCCCCATACCAAGACCCGTGGGCGGATCAATCGCAATATAGCTAGGCACGATGTCGTTGAACGCTTGATATATCCAACCGGACAGAAATACGCAAGCTATTACCATCCAAGTAGCTGGCATTTTCAACGCTGCTATAAAGGCACTCTCAGAGCCTGTAGCCGTCTTTATATCTTCGACTTCTACCGTTGGAGCCTTCGGTCCAAAGGCAATAACAAGGGTAAGGATCAATGCAATTACGCCTACAATGCTGACGCATGCCATCGTCATTGCCCAGTCATTAGTAAGTTGCATAAACCCAGGTGCAAGCATAAAACCAAGCGCTATTCCCAGCCCCATGGCTACACCTTGTATCCCCGTTACGAAACCGCGTTCATGTTTGGGGAACCAATCTGCTGCAAGTCTGGCTGTAGAACCCATGATTGGGCCGCCGCCGATGCTTTGTATAGATCTCAGCACGGCTAAGCCCGTAATACTAGTGCCTAAAACAGGCATTAGCACCGAACTAATAACCATCAATAACAGACATACAATCCATGTTCTCGTAACTCCGAACCGATCAAGAAACCACCCACCGGCAATACAAGCAATAGCACCAAAGAAGTTAAAAGTTCCCATTGTTGCACCAAGAGTTTCACCCAAGCTAACTCCTAGTGCTTTGGAGATTGGTCCTATCAATGTCGTAGGCGCAATCAAGCAGACTGCATTTGTCGCTGTCGCTATGCATAGCGCGATGAAGACAAACCAACGAAACTTTGGATAAACTACCTGATTCTCACTCATTATTTTTTCTCCTTTTCACTAATCTCTCTACCGGATGAGATACACCGAACACCTGCTTTCGCTAATTATAATCAAAAAGGCTAGAATTTTATAAGGCCGTAAGATGTTTAAAGAAAAATTCCGAGTTGGTTCCATAAAGAGGTTTGTTTTGTCTGAGTTTTCTAAATGGCCTCAGAGTTTGCAAAACTGAAAATTGTGATACTTTTGTCAATTTTAAACTGAGTACCTGCTCTCGGTTCTAACTTATACATCCCTCCTAATATTCAGTTATTTATATAAACTCAAATTTCGATATAGAGGTCGAATTTGAGTGCAAGCTCACTGTCTCTGATTTTTCTGAAAACTATAAATCAGTTTCATTGTATATCTTCTGTTTTATTACGTCAATATTACCATTAATTACAAAAACTAATAAGAGTTATCAGTAGTTTCTTATTTTAGCTTTAATTACACATAAAAAAATTGTACTGTTATCTCATGTATAGCAGCTTTAATTTGAGTTATTAAGTCAATGGTGACAATAAAAGCCATAGACTTATAAATTGTACTTATTTAATGGACTAATGGGGAGAAAAGACGTAAGGATTTTTTGGTTCTTTTACTGGTTGTGAGGACGAAATTTTAATGAGCGGTACAACCCCTCCATCAAAATGTGTTTGTTTAATAATCCCTTTGATTGATAACCAAGTTCCGTCTTTATATTTATTGGCAGATTTGTCTTCGCATAATACACCGTAAGGCAACGCGTCAGATGGGCAACATACAATTACATAGCGTACTAATGAAAATTGGTTATTAGTGATGCCGGGGGGGTTAAATACAAAACCTGTCATAATTAACTCTTTATTTATATAATCATTCGGGTATAATGCTAGTTCACTCATAATTTCAGTGTAATCTGGATCGGTAACTTCAATTGACTGTAAGTTGTGCAATTTAGCGGCTAAAGGTCTAGGATATTCATACTGAGTAACAACTGGTGCTGACAGCTGGCTGTTTAATCCTTTGGCATTAACAAGGTTCGCATTAAGGGTATTGCTTGGTACTGCGAATGATAAACCAAGTACAAATATAAAGGGAGCATATATCCATATTAAATTATGATTGTAACCATGATGAGCTTTAAAGGTATAGATAGGACGAAAAATGGTTGCTGCCTGAGAAATAAACATAGGAAATAATAAGTAACAAGTTATTTGAGTTAAGCTGGAAAACTGGGGGTTTACATATAATGATAATTGTTGAGTTTTTATGAGCCAAATAAATAAACATATAAAACCTGCCAGAATTAGTGCGCGTATGAAAGCGTCAAAATCAAATCTATACCTTTTTCTTGACCTACGGTTCAATCTTAACACTTCCTTATAAAGTATTAATAAACTAGGCAGCCATACTGGATAAGGTTGAAACAACAACAAGTAGCCAAATAACAAACCGCAGTCGAAATGTATGCAGTAACATGAGGGTGTTCTTGAAGTCCAGCATTGGTCCAAATACCATAAAGGCAACGAGTGAATCTGGCAAAAAACTAGTGGTTAAGGAAGCTGCAATAAAGGCGTCGGCAGAGGAACATACCGAAATTCCAAACGCAAATAACATTAGAACAGCGATCGATAAAATAGGATGTTGGCCTACGGCTAAGAGGTGGGCGCGGGGGATAAGAATTTGGCTAAAGGCTCTTAAAGTTGCACCGAAAATCAAATATTTTCCCATTTCAAAAAACTCGTTGCTGGCGTCATGAATTGTGCGAAATATTTTTTCAGTAAAAGTTGGTTGAATAACGAAGTCGTCTGTATCATGATCACAGCAACCACAAGAATGATGATGGGGAGTTGCTTTTAGTTCATTACTTTTGAAGAATATACTGGTTAGCCAGCCGGTAAAGCTGGCTATGAAGAAAGCTGCTATCAAGCGAAAAAGAACTAGGTTCGTGTTAGTTCGCAGAGTAAAAAAGGTAGCCGCAATTACTACAGGATTAATGATAGGTGCCGCAAGCATAAAGGATACAGCAGTATGAAGGGGAACACCTTTTTTAACTAAGCGGCGCACAATAGGAACCATTCCGCAGTCGCATACAGGCATTAGAATGCCAAGTAATGTTGCTGGCACAATATTGAACAGTTTGTTGCGGGAAATAATTTTTTCAATCATGGTTTCGGTAACAAAATTGTGTATAATAGCCGAGACAAAAACACTAACCAAAACGAATGGTATAGCTTCTAGTACAATACTAAGAAATATGACTTTGAAGTTTATAAAGTTATCCCAACTAAAGAAAGCTGCAGTAGGTAGTGTCGATAATTGCGCTTCCCCCAAAATCCCCTCCCATATCGATATATTCAATCTAATCTTAAATGTATGAACATACAGGGAGAAAAATGAATGATCGCTAAAGTAAGGAACTATTTGGACCATTAAAGTGTTTTTTTTTAGAAGGTGCTTAGCCTATTTGCAATTATTGCAGTATCCGTATAATTCTAAGTTATGGTCTGTAATATTAAAATTTGTTTCTTTTTCAATACTGTGTTCAAATTCCTTCAAGGGACAATGTGGCAGAGAGACAGTTTTTTTACACTTCAAGCAGATCAAATGATGGCTATGTTCTAAATGCTTAAGAGTAAATACACACGTATTGCTGGATGGAAAAGTGGATTTTACAACTAGACCTTTTTCAACAAACGCTTCTAAAATTCGATAGACTGTTGATAAGTTAATTTTTTCTTCTTGTTTCTTGAGTGCTAAATAAATTTCTTCCGCTGTCATAATACCATCTGCATTACTAAGAAGTTTAATAAGGAGGTTTCGCTGTTTTGAATTTTTTAAACCATGTTGTTTTAAAGATTCTTTATAGTCAAGCATAAAGTTAACTCCTTCAATAATCATAAAATACTTCTTACTTAGTGGCAGTTATTATAGTAGAATGGAGCTTTTTAAATATAAGAATGGTTATTAATAGAAATACAGATACAAGTGCCGTTATTCCGCCCGGAGCCGCATTTATCCAATACGAAATTATTAGGCCGAAGATAATATCGATAAAACTAAAAAAAATAGAAAATAGTAGAGTTGATCTAAAACCTTTATCTAATTGGAGAGACGTTGCCACCGGCAGGGAAATGAGCGAACTAATAACGAGAAGACCGACGATTCGTATGGCTACTGAAATTGTTGCTGCGACTAAAATTGAAAAAACATAGTTGATGAGTTTTGTCCGAATTCCTGCTATTTTCGCGCCTTCTTCATCAAAAGTAATAAATACTAATTGGTGGTATAAAAAAGCAACCGTTGTTAGAGAAATGGCACTTAAAGTTAAAACAGCATAGAGATCAGTACGGCTAACTGTTAATATGCTTCCAAATAAAAAAACTTCGACGTTTGTATGTGCAGCACCTGCACTAATAATAGTGATCGCTATGCCAACAGAAAGAGACAAAACGATAACTAAAATTAGTTCGGCATACCGTTTGAAGTGTTCCCGTAGTATTTCAATGATGATTCCGAAAAAGGAAGTTGCCAAAAAAGAGCTTATGAGGGGGTTGGTATTTGTAACCAGTCCAATTGCCACACCGGCTAAGGAGGCATGAGACAAGGTATCGCCGATCATAGAATAGCGTCGTAGGACAAGAAATATTCCGATAAGTGGACAAAGAATAGCCAACAAACTGGCAACTACAAACGCATTTTGCATGAAACTATAGTGTAGCATATGGATTACTCCTTGTATTGGCTTGTAAGTATTCCTGCCTATATTCGTCCGGAGAACAAAAATGACCGCTCCCTTGGGCTACATGATAAATCCGGGTGGAGTTTTCTATAGCCGCTTTAAGGTTATGTTCTACTGAAACGACCGTAACTTTAGCGGAGCGGTTTATTTTTTTTATAATCAGGTAAATTTCCGATTGGCTTTTTGCATCGACCCCGTTAGATGGTTCATCCATAACCAATAGATCCGGTTGTCCCAGTAGAGCACGGGCAATGAAGATTCTTTGAAACTGTCCGCCTGATAAGGTGCCGATACGAGAATTCCTATACTCATACATGTGTACTTGATTCAAACTATAAGTAATGCAATCTATATCTTTAATTTTTAATGTCTTGCGATAACAGTTTAATACTTCATATACTGTTATTGGAAACTGCGTATTTAAATTTTCAAAGCGCTGTGGAATATATACCGGCTTTGTAAAAGTACTAGTTAAGGTGCCTTTGTTTGGGGACAAAAAGTTTAATAACAGTTTTATAAGGGTGGTTTTTCCTGAACCGTTTTCTCCTACAATGGAAATGTAATCACCGTCATTAATACTTAAATTTAAGTCTTGTAAGAGATACGGACCACTAGGGGTGTAAGAAAACCATACTTTTTCAAGCGTAATCATTGTTTCCTCCAGCTTTTTCCTAAAATATTATTGACATCTTTTGGGAAACAGTATATCATAACATCTAATGCAAATGCAAATCGTTTGCATTTTTAAAAGGAGGAAGCGTACAAATGAGAAAACGAGGGATTATTGGGCTGGTTTTAGTATGTATAATGGTAATTTTCGCTGGCTGCGGATCGCCGGTGGCTACTTCTCCAGCACCGGAAACTCCAGCGAAGTTGAAAGTTGTTGTATCTTTTAATGCTATGAGGGAGTTTGCCGAAGCGATAGGGAAGGATAAAGTTGAGATTCACACTATTATTCCAGATGGAACCGAGCCTCATAATTTTGAACCAAAAGCCAATGATTTAGAGAACTTAAATACTAGCAGTGTATTTATTATTAATGGATTGGGTATGGAAAAGGCATGGGTGGACAAGGCACTGCAAGCGGTGGATAATAAAAAATTGTTGGTCGTGGAAGCTGCAAAGGGGATAACACCAATCACTAATATTGACCCGGATGAAATAGAAGAACATGGACAATATGATCCTCACGTATGGCTAAGTCTTAAAGGAGCCGAAATTGAAGCAAAAAATATTAAAGATGGGTTTATTACGGCAGATCCAGCTAACAAGGACTATTATGAAAAAAATTATACAGAGTTTTATAATCAGTTAGAACAGCTTTATAGTGAGTTTGATACGAAGGTTAAGCGTGTATCAAACAAGAATTTTGTTACCGGACATGCGGCTTTCGCCTATTTAGCTCAAGACTTTGGACTTGTGCAAAATAGTGTTGAAGATGTTTTTGCCGAAGGAGAACCGAGTGCAAAAAAGCTAAAAGAACTTACTGATTATTGCCAGGAATATAAAATAAAGACCATTTTTGTTGAGGGCATGGTAAGTCCTAAGGTCTCTGAAGCTCTAGCAAATGAAGTTGGTGCAAAAGCGGAGAAAATCTATACATTAGAAGGTAAAGAGGATAATAAAGACTATATTCAAAGTATGCGGGATAATCTTCAAAAAATTTATAATAGCCTGCAATAATAAATTCTCTTAAAAACAGGGGATTAGGGAGATAAGAGTTTGAAAAAGTTCTTAACGTTGTTTTTACTCTTAATTTATATTTTGTGCTTTAATCGGGTTTTGGCTTGTGACTGTGACTCAGAGGGTGTATACAAAGAGTTTCCAATGAACGAAGCAACCGGGTATTTTGCAAATGAGTTTGATAAAGTAGCTCCTAAACCGGGCGTGAATTGGCATGAAGATGCCTATCTTTGGTTAGACAGCGCTAGGGATAAAGGGTGGGTTGTCAAAGGAACTCCGGAAGAGGCTATACCGGGTGCACTTTTAGTTGGTGTGGATAAGCCATCGCATGTTTTGATCGGCATAGTTCGTGAAGTTAAAGAGGGAAAAATTATATATGAAACATTAGATGATAACAATCACGTTATAAAGGTGGAAAGCGATGCGGCTAGGTTAGCGCAGACTCTACATGTGCTAGGATACATATGGCCTAAAAGAGTGATTGTTCAAGAGGTGCCCATGGAGCAAGCTTTTTCCGATAAGTTTAAGAATGCGTTGTTTGTTGATGTACGCCCTGTCAATAAGTTCAAGAAAGGTCATATTCCAGGGGCTGTTTCTATTCCTTTGCAGGAGCTAAAAAAACGTATGCATGAAATTCCCCCGGAACGAAAAGTTTTATTGATCTGTAGCACTGGGAAAGGTAGTGCAGAGGCTAATGTTTTGTTACAAAACTATGGGTATTACAATACGTATAGTGTTGTTGGCGGCATGAAAAAATGGCCGGGCCGGGAGAGGTTAAAGCAGGAACTTTAATTTATACCATAGATGATCCCCATATAAGGATGCTTTTAGTGTTTTGGTTAGGTGCACACTAAAAGCATCCTTTTTTAGTTTACTGTTCGAAATAAACCACCGGCTTAGCCGGTGGAATCGATGGTTTTTGTTTTATTGTATTTTCAGCATACGGGAAGGAGTATTTAAAGAAAACAAGAAAGATAAGATATTATTAATTTTGGCATGCAAAAAGGATTGGAGGAACTAAACTTGTTAAAATTAGAAAATTTGTCGGTTGCAGTAAATGACCGTCCTATATTGCATGATGTGAATTTGCATATCAAGCCAGGAGAAGTGCACGTATTGTTTGGACCAAATGGCACGGGCAAGTCAACATTAATTAGTGCGATTATGGGGTTTGCCCGCTACACTGTCACTGGTGGGAAAATTTATTTTAAGGGACAGGATATAACGAAGAGTAGCGTAGATGAACGCGCTCGTTTAGGCATTGGGGTCATGATTCAACGGCCACCAACACTCAGAGGTCTTACGGTGCGGGAAATGGTACAGATTTGTGGTAAGAAACAAGTTGATGTGGATGAGCTTGCAGATAAAATAAACATGGTGGAATTCTTGGAAAGAGGTGTCAACGAAGGGTTTTCCGGTGGTGAAATTAAACGTTCAGAATTACTGCAGTTAATGGCACAGCAGCCGGATTTGGTTATGTTAGATGAACCGGAGTCTGGTGTTGACATTGAAAATATTGCACTTGTGGGAAAATCGGCCAATTATATTTTAGAACGCGGTATGCGCAAGAATGGCCAAACAGTCAAAAAGTACCGTACAGATCGTAAAAAATCCGGGTTGATTATTACCCATACAGGACATATTTTGCAATATATTCCGGCTGATACAGCGCATGTGATGTATCAGGGAACATTAGCCTGTAGTGGCAATCCTCAAGAAATGCTGTCTTGTATTCAGAAAAAAGGCTATGAAGAATGTGTGAATTGTGCATTATAGGGGGATAAGGATATGGCGAGCGAACAGAACATCAAGAACAAGGCGCATGCCGCATTAACGAAAAAAGCTGCACTAGGCGCAGATATTGATTTAACAGCTTTTGCTGATAACGCAACAGAAAAAAACTATGTTTCTGATCCTGCCAAATTCTCATCTGAACAGAAAAAGCAACTGGAAAGCATTGGTGTTGAAGTGGCAGGAGGAGAACGGGCTGGAACTTATATGCAGCTGGATCATTCTATTGTGCATTGCTCGGCGTCAAATAAGGGATTAGAAATTTTGAGTACTGATGATGCTCTTAAAAAATACGATGGGTTGCCTAGTTATTGGTGGCAGGCAGTAGAGCCTGATGCCGATAAGTATACTGCTAGAGCTGCGCTGCATCAGGAACACGGTTATTTTATCCATGCATTTGAAGGAGCGAAAATAGATTATCCGGTACAAGCCTGTCTTTACATAGGACAAGAAGACATTGTGCAAGATGTTCACAATATCATTATTGTTGAAGAAGGAGCAGAACTTCATGTGATCACTGGTTGTGCTACTGATCCACAAGTAAAAAAGGGCATGCATATTGGCATTAGTGAGTTCTATGTAAAGAAGGGTGGAAAATTAACTTTTACAATGATTCACCGCTGGGGCGAAGAGGTTGCAGTGCGGCCACGGACCGGAGTGATTGTTGAAGAAAATGGATTATATATTTCGAATTATATTTGTATGCAGCCAGCAAAAAATTTGCAAATGTATCCTACCACAAAATTGGTGGGGCCTGGGGCAGTTTCTAGGATTAACTCTATTTTGGTTGCGCCAACGGGTTCTCATATGGATGTTGGTGGACGGGCAATCTTAGATGCTCCTGGAACAAAAGCAGAAATTGTTGCTCGTACTATTAGTACCGGCGGCATTGTGATTAATCGTGGTCATTTGCTGGGACAGTCGCCAGAAACAAAGGCTCACTTAGAGTGTCATGGGCTGTTGTTGTCAGATGAAGGAGTTATTCATGCGGTACCGGAATTAGAGGCAAGGACAAGCAATGCCGAACTTAGCCATGAAGCGGCGGTCGGAAAGATTGCTCCGGAAGAAATTGAGTATCTAATGGCCCGGGGTTTAAATGAAGAAGATGCCATTGCGACGATTGTTCGCGGTTTTCTCAATGTAAACATTGAGGGGTTGCCGGATGCCTTGAAACGGGAAATAGACAGTGTGATTCAGGAATTCAGCTTAAATAGACAGTAGATCAAGAGTTGTGATAGTATTTTATTAATTACAGGTTTTGGTGAATAATAAACTAGGTTAGATTAGCTCTTAAATATCATAGTCTAGACAAAACTTTTTGTATATTGGTTAATGTAGTTAGCGCCAGCGGTGCTAGATAATATTTAGTATTTGCAGCAGACTTTTTTTGCAAGCCTCTGGGGTTAATAACTGAAAAAAGAAGCTATGCTGGTTGAAAAATCTAATCTAGCATAGCTTCTTTTTACTTACAAGATGAAAGCTGAAACAGATGTACTGTTGGCGATTTTGTTCAAGCCGGGAGGGGGATATTTAATTAATCTCAGTAAAACCGTATTTTTGAAATACCTTCATTCCCGCTGGGCTGGTGAGATAGTTTAAAAATTCCTGAGCGGCCTCATGATGTTTGGAATTTGCTAATATTACGCCAGGAAATACAATTGGTTCATGAGAATCTTCTGGTGCTATTGCAACGACTTTTACTTTATTGCTAGTTGCTGCAACTGTGGAAAATACGATTCCGGCATCGGCATCACCTGTTTCTACGTAGGATAGAATGGTTCGTACATCTTTAGCAAGTATAGCTTTATTTTTAACTTCATCCCAGATACCAAGATGTTTCATTACTTCAATACTATATTGGCCTGCAGGAACAGTTTTAGGTTCACCAAGACCATAATGGGTTACTGTTGTTTTGGCAAGATCATTAAAACAGGTTAATTCCAGAGAGGAATTTTTGGGGACAATAAGTACAAGTTCATTACTTACCAGATTTTTGCGGGAACTAGCATCAATTAAATTATTTTTAGCTAAGGCATCAACTTGATTTGAGGCGGCGGAAATAAAAATATCCGCTGGAGCTCCCTGCTCAATCTGTGATTGTAAAACTCCGGCGGCAGCTAGGTTGTAGATAATTTTGATATTGGGATGGTTGATTTCATAATCTTGCTGGATATCTAACAAAGCTTCTTTTAGACCTAGAGCTGCCGATACGTTTAACTCGATAGGGGGATTTGAACTCTGGGCATTTTGAACAACCGGATTATTATTAATACAGGCGCTTGTTAGCAATAGTGTGATTGTGGTAGCCATACATATAAATATTTTCTTTCCCAAAATAATCAACTTCCTCTTATTTATTTGTACATTTAAAATGCACGAAATACCTTGGGGTTGCAGATTCTTAAAAAAATATCAGCTATCTTAGTGTAATAACTAGTTAGCTGATACAACGTTGTATTTATGGGATTTTTGAAAATTATGAAACAATTTCATAATTAATATATAATGTTGTTAATCCAATTGTCAAGACTATATTGATATTTAATAGTTTCAATAATTAGATGATTGTACTCACTATCATACGTAAGCCCAATATTATTAAGGCTAGAGAAAGTAGGAGCGTAATTGAGCGCGAGTTTGTTTTAGGCGCTATATATGCGCCTAGTTGCGCGCCGAGTATAACACCGCTTCCAATAACTAGCGCGGGGGTAATCAAGATATTGCCTAAAAGAGAATGTGTTGCGACGCCAAAGGCGGATGAAACAGCAAGAACAAAATGAGAAGTGGCAGTGGCGGTATGGGTCTGGAATCCGAGAAGAATTATCATTGCTGGTACATGAATAATACCGCCACCGATGCCAAAGATACTGGAAAGAAAACCTACAAGTATGCTTAGCGACGTTCCTAAGATCCGGTTGTATTGAAAGGTATCCTTATTACAAGACGAATCAGTTTCTGGTTTAGTATTGAAATATAGTAGCAGCGCAATAGCGATTAGTAAGAAGCCAAAGCTTATATAAAAACTGCGGTTAGTAAAATAGTGTGCCAGATAACTGCCGATTACAGCTCCGGGTAGTGTTGCC
>JAGGAC010000113.1 GCA_017889635.1 Bacillota bacterium
ATGAGCTTTAAACAGTTTCTTTATTTTTGGCGGCGGCTAATTTGGGGAGCGTGTGGCAGAGCAGAGAGAATTATGGTTTATTATATTAAGCCTGTTTGGTTATAACTCCTAGCCGCTTTATATATTTCACTACTACTACTAATGTCAGTATAATTGTTAACAGAGTATTGTGAATAATTAGTTTTTAGTGAATGTGTAAAAAGTGCGCGGACTGATTTTTAGCGATTCACTATGGGCGATTTAGCCAGCTTATGGCGGCAGATTAAAAGGTGAGGGAGGAAGTTCATGAAAAAGTGCGCAGTAGTTGTATTACTATTTATGCTTTTACTGGGGAATGCCAGTTTTGCATTTGCTGCTACTAATGCTTTTGTTGATGTTCCGGCAGATCACTGGGCGTATAAGGCCATTGTAAAATTGGCGCAAGATGGCATTTTGCAGGGGTTTAATGATGGGAAATATCAAGGAAACAAGACGGTTACCCGCTATGAAATGGCAATGATTGTAGCGAATGCAATGGCTAGAGCTGACAAAGGTCATGCCGATGATCAGGTCCTTATTAATAAACTGGTTGCTGAGTTCTCTGAGGAACTTTCCGTTTTAGGTGTTCATGTGGCCCGGTTGGATAAGAAACTTGACAAAACCCACATTTATGGCGTTGTCTTTGTTAAATATGAACATGGTGACATGGGAGCGGGAACTTCAAATGTTAATTACAAGCTTCTAGATGGTGTGAAACTTCAATTGAATGCTAATTACAAAGTAAATGATGACTGGTCTGTGTTCACGGTTCAGGAATATTTAAGAGACTTCATAAGTGTATCTTCCGGTGATCCTCTTGGTACTAGCGATCAGGCTAAACAGATCGGTATCGGTGGCAGAATCGGGGCCTCGTCTATTGCTGTTGGTGAGTTTCATGAGTTCACCTCGTACGGTGTAATTTTTGACGCTAATATCCATGGTGTGCAGCTTGCATTAGGTAATCCTACTATTCCCGGTAATCCTCCCGGGCCTCCTTCAGGGCCACCAAAGCCTCAACTTACTCTTACCTGGGGTCATATTTGGCATCCTTGCAATATGCGGTTGACTGATTCTTTGTATAATGCTGGTGAACCACTATGGGTTTCGGCAGAACTCTTTTATCCGGCAACCGCAGATACTAATGTAAACTTAGGTTATTTTAATGTTTCGCGTGATGATAGTGTAACAAGTAGACATTATTCAACGATCGGTTTTGATAAGCGATTAACAAACAATGTATCACTGACCGTATTTCATGGTAAGTCAAGTTACGAGACTGATAGTAAATCCTATCTTGTAGGACTTAACTATAAGTTTCCTGACTTTATGAATCCAGGATCATATGGTGTTTACCTTAATTACGAAAGGATCGAAGCTAACGCAGCAATTTATCCAACGTTTGTTGTTCAAGACCCTGACCATGGAACCAAAGGTGTTGAAATTGGCTATTCGTTTGTTCCGATGAAAAAAACGCTGCTGGAACTTATCTATGCCAAGATGAAAGCTACTACCATTAATGATTCGTGGAAAGATAATTACTTCCGGTGTCAGTTTAGGTTTTTCTTTTAGATAAAATTAGCTGATTTAAATCTACGCTTCGTTAAATCGGCGGAAAGGATCAATTATTAGAAGAGCCTAATATAGCGAATAGAAAAAACTACTGAAGGGGAGAAAGATATGAGAAAAAGTTTATTGATAACTTTGGTATTGGCGCTGGTATTTGGTATTAGCAGCCTTGCCTTTGCGGCAACTCCTTTTTCTGATGTACCGGCCAAACATTGGTCTTATGCTGCAGTAAAGAAGCTGGCGGCTGATGGCATTATCGAAGGTGATGGCAGTGGTGCATTCAAAGGCGACAAAATTCTTACCCGCTATGAGTTCGCTGTTATGGTAGCTAAGGTTATAGAAAAAGAAGCTAAAGTTACAGCCGAGCAAAAAGCACTTATCAATAAATTGGCTGGTGAGTATAAAGATGAACTTGCTGGACTTGGGGTTAAAGTAAAGGCACTGGAAGATAAAGTAAGTGCACTAGAGCTTTCGGGTGCTGCCCGTGTCAGGTACGACTTACAACGTGACGCCAGTACTTATGACGATCGACATATAAATTTAGATATTAATTATAGTTACCGGGTAAATGCTGATTGGATTGTTAAGGTAGAAAATGAATTCCAGAGAAAGTTCAATAATCCTAATGCTGGTGATTCGGCTGGCGATAATGCTATCGCTGATAATGAGGGAATCGATTCTCAAACAGAACAACTGTACATAACGGGTCCGTTAGTCGGTGCTACTACAAAGTTAGGAAAGTATCATTATAAATCGCCATATGGGCTTGTATTTGACGGTAGGATTATGGGGGCCGAAGCAACGTTTGGAAATGTAGTAAGAACAACGCTTATTTCAAGTAATACTGACGCGGATGATGGATTTAAAGGTATTGATGTTGCGTGGGCTGTTGGCAAGGATACTAACGTTGGGGCGAATTATCAGCGAATAGACGTAAACAATGTGAGTAAGAATTATTGTACATTGGGGTTGGATACAAAAATAGCTGATGATTTAATTTTTACAGCTGCTGCCGCCAAGTCAAATAATAATACTAATAACAAAGCGTATTATACTCAATTGCAATATAAAGCTGCTGAGAGTACTGTAGTCGGTTCAGGAGATTTGTTTGTCAATTATCGTAAGACGCCGACCAATGCTGTGTATTATACAGATAAAGATACTGAGGATCGTATTCTTGATATAAATTTTAAAGGTATAAGGGTAGGTTTTGATTATGTTCCAACACTTAATTCTAAGCTTACAGTTTGGTACATGTCTGGTAAAGATGCTGATACTGGCTTGACCAATATTAAGATATATCGTGGGCAAATCGAAGTCTATTTCTAACAAGAATTTCGATGAGGCTAAATGAAAAGGGGGGCTACTACTATTCTTAATCAGGCCTTGCTATGTATGAAGCAGCTAGAATAAAGGCTTTTTATAAGGGGGGGATACTACTGGTTGGGAGGTTCATTCAAGGATATTGAGTTATCGCGTGAAATTTAGGAGGTAAAAAATTATGAATACCAGAAACAAACGGTTACTCGGCC
The DNA here is from genome assembly GCA_017889635.1 of Bacillota bacterium. Taxonomy (GTDB): domain Bacteria; phylum Bacillota; class Negativicutes; order Sporomusales; family CTSoil-080; genus CTSoil-080. The sequence goes on from JAGGAC010000113.1 coordinate 3,117, forward strand.
TTGTTGTATGTCTCTTGGTAGTGCTTAGTACTTCTTTGGGCTTTGCCGGGCCGCAAACTCCGCGCAAGCTTACTGCTGAGCAAATGGCTCAACGGGCATTAGATTACCAGGAAATACAGAATGTGATGAGTCGGCACGAGTATTATCATACGTTGGGCCAGAATAAGGAAGAGCTTAAGGCGATTTGGGTTACAAAAGCGCCTTATACTGAAACCGCAAAATTTACGATGAATCCCGGTTCGATGATCGGAATGAAATCGATTATGTATCAATATGGTGAATTTCATGAGACCTCGAACAAAATAGAACTTGAGTTGCTTAGCAAAGTGCGTCCGGATATTGCTAATGTTCCAGAGAACCTGGGCATTGGACAGCTGCTGTTGCATAATCTTACAACTGGTTGTATTGAGGTCGCGGGTGATGGGAAAACTGCGAAGGGAATGTGGTATTCGCCTGGGGCGATGGCCAACATTGATGTTGTGACCGGGAAACCTCATCAGGTCTGGATGTGGGAAAGATATGCCGCAGATTTTGTAAAGGAGGATGGACAGTGGAAGATCTGGCATTTGCTTATATGTACAGACTTCGGGGGTGATTGGCCTAGAAAATCTGAAGGCGAAGCATCCGGTGTTTTCACCTCCAGTAACGAAGCAGGCGGACCGCCGCCTCAGATATTAGCGATAACGCCAAAGTTGGATGTATATGCTGATAATTACAAGGAATATTCTCCAACAAAGGTTCCGCAGAATATCCCAAGACCGCCAGAACCTTATTATACATTTAGCGAAACATTTAGCTATTAGCTAATTGTTTGAATAAACTTCCCCCTATTGCCGGGGGAAGTTTATTTTGTAGCAACGTCGGTTTGCAGAAGTGGGTTAAGAGCGGTTAGCAGTAATGTAGTTGTTAACTGACTTTAATCATATTTAAAAACAATGGTATAAAAGAATTCAAATTGTCTTTTCGCCACAGTGCTATTAAGTCATGATAGTCGGGATCGCCTTCAAGGGCAATAAATTTAACGCTAGTACCAGCAGATTCTTCAAAACAACGGGGAAGTATTGTAATGCCGATTTTTGCTTCGACCATTAATAATAGCGCTTCCGCAGAGTTGGCTTCGGCTACGACCTTTGGTAAGAAGCCAGTGTTTTTAGAGTCCTTTACTATCAGGTCGAAGGCGGCAGGATTGCTTTTATGATCGAAAAAAACAAACGGTTCATTGGCTAAATCTAAGCGGCTGATTGTTGTTTGTTTTGCCAAAGGGTGATCCGGATATGTAACGGCGTATAAATGATTAGTTAATAAGCTGTAGACATTTTTCCAGGAAAGCTTTGGATTGATGTTAAGATCATGCGATAATTCAAAGAGAATGTCAATATTTTCTTCTTGTAAAAATTCAGAGTGCGTGGTTGTAGTATTCTTGATTAATTTTAAGTTAATTTTAGGATAGATGGCTAGAAAGTTCCGAATCCATGTAGATAAAAAGAATTTTTCGGGAGCGCCGGTGAAGCCTATCGTCAAACTACCTTTAGCATTGGAATTAGTTAAGATTGTACGATTGATTGCCTGCTCTAAGTTAGCAATGATGGGTTTAACTTCATTGAAAAATAGTTCACCCGCCTTTGTTAATTGAACTGTCCGTGTGTTACGATAAAAAAGCGGCACACCTATTTCTTTTTCCAGAGCGGTAATTTGGTGGCTTATTACCGTTTGGGGAATGTGATGATGGTTAGCTGCTTTTGTAAAATTCAGATATTTAGCGACGGCAATAAAATAGTTAAGTTGTTTAATATTCATGAATAAAGCCTCCCCATTACTGCGTTTTATAATCAAAACTTATATATGTAGTCAACACATAAAATTATTGCTGGATTTTATGGTAAAGTATTTTTGTAAGGTTAGATACATTAATTGTTTAAATTACCTTTATTATACACATAATTATGAGAGCTTTGAAGGTTGAGTTGCATGATAGTTTAAATAATAACAAGAATCAAGCGTATTATTGTGCCAACAAGTGAAAGGACGGCAACCCCGCAATTAGCGTGGCGAAGCGGATAAGAAGACTCTTGTTTTGAAGATATTAAGCCGGTTAGGTTATTACTCCTAGCCGGTTTATATATTTCACTAACAATAATAATGTCAGTATAATTACTATCAGAGTATTGCGAATAATTAACTTTTCTGGCAATAGTGTAAATTACAGGGATAGTTGATTTTTCGTAAAATACAATTGGAAAAAAGGGAGAAGTATAAAAGTGAATATTTCAGATAATCTTGATAGCGAATTTTTTGAAGCGGTAAATTACGGGACAGCACAAAATGTTAAGCATTTAGCCTGTGATCTTGTTGTAATCGGAGCTGGGGGTTCTGGTATGGTAGCTGCTGTGCGTGCTGCCGAATGTGGCGTTAAGAAGATTATTGTTATGGACAAAGCGGGTAGGGCTGGCGGTAACGCCTGGATGGCGGTTGGAATGTTTGCCACTAATTCACAGAAACATAAACGG
>JAGGAC010000054.1 GCA_017889635.1 Bacillota bacterium
CTCTAATGCCATGAATCACCAGGCCGCCCTAAGCCAACAGGTATTTAGCGCGATGCAGCAAGTGAACACAATTAGCCATGACATCGCCGGTCAAACCCAGACTATTTCGGCAGCAACTGAAGAACAATCAGCTTCAATGGAAGAAATCGCTTCTTTCAGCCAACATCTGGCTACCCTGGCTGAACAACTTAATGTTGCGGTCACCAAATTCAAAATGTAATAAAAACGGTCCTCTTGGGGACCGTTTTTTATTACATTTACCTTTTACTTATCATTCTCGCCAACCTTTGGAAGGTATCTTTCATACTATTCGAGGATACTCTAAAAAAAACATCAAAAGGAGCAATGCCATAATGACTGAGATTGAATATGTAAATAACGGTGTTACAATAAGTCCGGCGATTCCCTCTCCTTATGATGATGTTGAACTTTCCTATTCTGGTCTGTTAATCCAAAGCGGCGCTACAGAAGTTTATGCCCATATCGGATTTGGCGACACATGGGCAAATTCTAGCGAGTATAAACTAGAAAAGTCAGGCCATCAATACAAAACAAAGATTTATATTCCATCAAACGCCGAAAATCTTAATGTATGTTTCAAAGATGCGGCCGACAACTGGGATAATAACTCCGGCACCAATTACTCATTTGTACTTAGTGTCGGTGAGCGGAAAGATTACATGTTAAGTAATACTTTTGAACGGTTATAAATAAGACCTAATTCAGGTGGGGTTTTAACCCCATCAGAATTTAGTCGAATTATTCATCGGATAAATAAGCTTACTTAGGAGGTTTGACAACGCCTATGGATCTCTTGAGCATTGGAAACATAATACTAAGAACATCATTTGCTTTCTTTGTCATGCTGCTGTTAATCAGGCTAATTGGCAGAAAACAGATAGCACAGTTAACCTTTTTCGACTATGTCACAGGCATAACAGTTGGTTCAATTGCTGCGGTTATAGCAGTAGACACTGCCATTCCATTGCTGACTGGAATGGCTACTTTAGTAATATGGTTTGCTTGGATTATGGCGATAAACGCCATCACTTTAAAAAGCGTTCCTGCAAGGAAATTCATCGATGGAGTGCCAATAATGGTAGTATATGACGGAAAAATCCTTGAAAAAAACCTTGGTCTAAAATACTACAATGTACATGATTTATTAATGCAGCTTAGAGAAAATGGCGTCTTTGATCCTGGTGAAGTTCAAGTGGCAATCGCTGAAGCGAATGGTAATCTAAGCATACTAAAAAAGTCTGACTACCAACCAGCAACCGTAAAAGACCTAAATCTTCCGCCAAGCACCCAGGCTGCCAGTTGGTTCATCGGCAAAGAATTAATTATTGATGGGAAAATAATCGAAGAAAATCTTACTGCGTTTGGTATCCAAAAAAACTGGCTCCACGAAAAATTAGAAAGCCAAGGCATATGCGATGTATCGCAAGTACTCTTGGCCACAATAACGCCACAAGGAACCTTGTATCTAGATAAAAAGAAAGATACTATACCGCTAAATATTCACTAGCCAACTGCTTACAAAATAAAAATCCCCGGTCAACTCGACCGAGGTACAATAAACGCAACCAGCTTCAACTATGCAGCTTTTTTCCGGTTCACAGTATCCATTTTCTCTGCTGACATCAGCTGCGCATACTCCATTGCCCGCAGATACAGTGCATATGACATAATATCCATAAAGTTTTTAGGATTACTAAAAACAGAGTTCAGAAATTTTTTAATCATCTTTCCACCTCCCTGATTCCTTGGTATTGCTATATTATCAAAGGTTAATTATCACGTCAATTTAATCGTTTATTCACAATTGCCGGAATATGCGCATTGTTCAAGCATCGCCCACCAAAGAGAGATATTGGCTCGTCAGACGATGCAACAATCAAGCGGCCATCCAAAAAGTAAAATAAAACAATAAAAAAGCTGACCGAAAAGGGTTTTAAATTATCCTTGATGGTCGCTTTTTTTATTCTCTCCCTATTTTTGTATCAGGATATTCTTTTTCAATATTACTTTATTTTGGTATAATAGCATGGCATATCTTTTATTCACCGGAGGTACAACATGATAAATTTAGAGCTGTTACCGTTGGCAACAATTTATTGTTATAGCGCCCTATATATTTCCGTGCTTTCTTTATGGCTGCCACTTAAGTTAAAATTGCCGGCTTGGAGCATAACAGGTATCATTGCTTGCATTTTTGCTTTAATAAACAATCAAATGGACATATATGCTGTATTGCCGATTGTAGCCCTAGCGTGTGCGGTGTACTTTTCCGGAAAAAATAATATTCCTTCCACAGGGCGCATTATTGCTGGAATAACTGTTATCTTCATTGCTATTCCATTGGGGGCCCATTTAATTCCCTACTTTCATAATCTTAAAATATTGTCCAATGTCTATATCAGCACAGACGGTATACCATTTACCATGTACCTTAATTTTGATAAAACAATAGTAGGATTATGTATTTTGGGACTGACCCAACATTTAATATCCAATAAAAACACATGGCTAAGTATGATCAAAGAAACAATTCCCCCAGCAAGTGTCCTTATTTTTATCAGTATTTTACTTGCCATACTTGTCGGGAATGTTCATTTTGATCCTAAGCTTCCGGAATGCTTATGGATCTGGAGCATAACCAATTTACTTTTTGTTTGCACAGCAGAGGAAGGCTTTTTCCGCGGATTTATTCAAAAAAATCTGGCGATGATTTTTGCAAACCATCAGTGGGGAAAACCTATCGCCTTAATAATTACTTCTTTGTTTTATGGACTTATCCATTTCTCAGGCGGAATAATCTACGTTGGATTGGTCGTGGTTGCTGGAATAGGCTACGGATGGATTTATCAAAAAACCAACCATATTGAAGCAAGCATATTAACGCATTTTGCTCTTAATCTTATCCATATCCTATTTTTCACCTATCCGGCTTTGCCTTAACATATTAATACAGCCGCTTGGCTAATTTCCACATGAAATCAAAAGCCCGAGCATGGCCTATAGCATCCAAATGATCACGCAATGCCTTGCCAGTAATGTTACGTAGCGGACCCTATTAAGACATGGCATGCTTATTACAATCAACAACCATATTCCAAAAACAACACTTTTATAACAACCAGTCCTGTATTATAACGCCGCTCACCATAGCACTATAGTAAGCATATTATGTAATAGACCTCCACTATGCTATGAAAGGTGGTGCTTCAATGTCTACGTATCGTGAATGGGAAGATCCCAACATAGAAGATTACGATTACGATTACGATTATGCTGAAGAGTATATAGAAGGCGATGACCGCCAATGTTCACCACAACGTCAATGCTCTCCACGACAATGCCCTCCACGGCCGTGTTCTCCACGAGAGTGTTCTCCGCAACAGTGTTCTCCACAACAGCAATGTTATCCTCGCCAGTGTTATCCTCGGCCATGTTCTCCAAGGCAATGTTCCCCAAGACCTTGCTCACCAAGACAATGTAGTCCTCGCATTTGTTTACCAAATATTTGTGCTCCGTTTAGTTGCTATCCAAGACCTTGCCAACCTAACCAATGTTATCCTCGCCAATGCTACCCTCGTAGAGAAGAATCATATTAAACTTACAAAATTCAAAAGGAGGTAACATGAGTAACCAATCTTGCCCTAGTAGTTTTGACAAAGATAAAATATGTGAGGTCGTAGAAGGCTTAAACATCTATCTTGCCAATTTAAACATTTTATTTGTCAAACTTCATAATTTACACTGGAATGTTGTTGGCGTAGGCTTCTTCGATTTACACACCAAAACTCAAGAATTGTATGAAAAAATAGCCGAAGAGCTAGATCAAGTCGCTGAAAGAATTAAAGCACTAGGATTTTTGCCCCTTGCTTCAATGCAAGAATACCTGTCGGTCGCTACTATCTGCGAGCTTCCTAGTAAAGCATTTGCTACACCGGAAGTGCCAAAAATAATTATTGATGATTTCTGTTGCACTTTAAACTTGTTACGGAAAATCGATGCGGCTGCAAAAAAAGCATCTGATGACTGTACTGTTGGTTTGCTTACTGAAGCAATGTGTTTCCTCCAAAAAAATATTTGGATGATGGATGCTTATTTAAGCCGTTGCTAGTAACTATGTGTCCTTTGTATTTTACATTATAGCCAGAACGAGCGCGCACTGTATTGATAAATGAGACTTAATTCAGATGGGGTTTTAACCCCATCTGAATTTTAGTCGAATTATCCAGGGAATTAGCCGTTCTTTACTCCAGCCTGTAGCGGATGGAGTATTAGAACGGGTTATTCATCGGATAAATGCTCGTCCTGGTTTTTTATTATCTTGACAGTAGGCTTCACTTAAACGTCCTCATTCGGCTTGCCTTCCATTTACCGCCTTGCTTATGACCTCGTGAATCAACAGGCTCATGCACAACAGACCGAGGCATTGGCTCATAGCATTCGACCTGACCCACGCCATCTTTTCCATTTCCTGTTCCCATTCTCATAGTACTATTTTATCATGTCAAGCCCCCTCGAAAGTCTAAACTTTGTCTAATTTATTACGCCCATCTCTTTAGCTATTATAAATAATGGCAAAAGCTGGAGTAGGTCTTGAAGAAATAATGGAACGGCTAGGACATTCTGACGACGACACAACTAGACAAGTTTACCTGCACGTTACAAAAGACATGAAAAAAGAGGCCGCCCATAAGTTTGATGCACTTATGGACAACCTCTAATTTTTAGACTAATTCGGGTACTAAAATGGTACTAATGGGCACTTATAAAACCCTAGGCCCTTGATTTTACTGGGCTCGTTGGGCTTATTACATCATGCCGCCCATGCCGCCCATGCCGCCCATGCCGCCCATACCGCCCATGCCACCGGCAGGCATAGCAGCTTCTTTTTCAGGTTTATCAGCAACAAGAGTTTCAGTCGTCAGAACCATAGCCGCGATGCTAGCTGCATTCTGCAGAGCTGAACGAGTTACTTTTGCCGGATCAACAATACCGGCAGCAATCATGTCGATATACTGTTCGCTCAGTGCGTTGAAGCCAATGCCTTTACCGGCCTTCTTAACATTCTCAACAACAACCGAACCTTCGAGTCCTGCATTGTAAGCAATCTGGCGAACCGGCTCTTCAATAGCGCGTCTAACGATTTCTACACCGGTTTTTTCGTCGCCTTCAGCAGTTACGCCATCAAGAACTGGCAATACATCAATGAAGGTTGTGCCGCCGCCGGCAACAATGCCTTCTTCAACTGCAGCGCGAGTTGCGTTTAGAGCATCTTCGATGCGATGTTTCTTTTCTTTCAGTTCAACTTCAGTAGCTGCCCCAACTCGGATAACTGCTACACCGCCAGCCATTTTAGCCAAGCGTTCCTGCAGTTTTTCCTTATCGAAATCGGAAGTCGAATCTTCGATTTGAGTTCTAATCTGAGCAACACGAGCTTTGATTGACTCGCCTGTTCCTGAACCGTCAATAATTGTGGTTTCTTCTTTGGATATACGTACTTGGCGGGCACGACCAAGGTCACCAAGGTCAACGCTGTCAAGTTTACGGCCAAGATCTTCGGTAATAACGCTGCCATTAGTAAGTACAGCGATATCTTCCAACATGGCTTTACGACGATCACCAAAGCCAGGAGCTTTTACAGCAACAGCCCGGAAAGTACCACGGATCTTGTTAACAACCAAAGTAGCCAGTGCTTCGCCTTCTACGTCTTCAGCAATGATTAAGAGTTCTTTACCTTGCTGAACAACCTTTTCCAGGACAGGAAGCAAGTCAGCGATAGCGCCGATTTTGCGGTCGGTGATAAGTATATAAGGATCATTAAGTACTGCTTCCATTTTATCGGTATCAGTAATCATGTACGGCGAAATATAGCCGCGGTCAAACTGCATACCTTCTACCACTTCAAGGTCAGTACCAGTTGATTTTGATTCTTCAACAGTGATGACGCCGTCCTTGCCAACTTTATCCATAGCTTCAGCAATCAGTTTGCCGATTTCAGCATCAGCAGCTGAAATGGAAGCAACCTGGGCAATAGCATCCTTAGTCTCAACCTTTTTGGAAGTTTTCTTGATTTCATCAACGACAGCAGCAACCGATTTTTCGATGCCTTTTTTAATGATCATCGGATTAGCACCAGCAGCTACGTTGCGCATACCTTCACGAATCATAGCCTGCGCTAAAAGAGTAGCGGTAGTGGTACCGTCACCGGCAACATCATTAGTTTTAGTGGCAACTTCTTTTACCAGTTGCGCACCCATATTTTCAAACGGGTCTTCCAGATCAATGTCACGGGCAATAGTTACACCGTCATTAGTTACGGCCTTTAGGTCCCAAAGTAACCTTTACGGCATTAGCCAACGCATTCACGCCTCTTTCAAGAGCGCGGCGTGCTTCTTCGTCAAATAAAACTTGCTTCGCCATCAATCGTTTCCCCCTTTAATTATTCAACAATAGCCAAAACGTCTCTCTCGCTGAGAATGAGATAGTCTTGACCGTCAATTTTTACTTCAGTACCAGCATATTTCGAGAAAATAACCTTGTCGCCTTCTTTGACATCAACCGCAATGCGCTGACCATTGTCAAGCACCTTTCCGGTTCCTATGGCAATAACTTTGCCTTCTTGGGGCTTTTCTTTAGCAGTGTCAGGAAGAACAATGCCACTTTTTGTAATTTCTTCTCTTGCCAGGGGTTGAATAACCACCCTGTCGCCTAATGGCTTAATCATGGTGAAAAAACCTCCTTTTATTTGGTACTTAAATGATTTAACTGTTGTTAGCACTCACCATCGTCGAGTGCTAATTCCATAATTTATAATATATAATTCACCGCAAAAAATCAAGAGCATTAATGATTAAATTATAATTTTTTATTTATTTTTTCCTAAAATTATTGGTAGCTGGCCATTTTTTATATTACATTTTCCGAACTAAGTTCTATTTAAAAACAGACAGGAGCTAGTCTCCTGCCTGTCTCGCTTGCCCCTTAAGCAACCTGCCGGTCAGCACAGCTGCAATAACTGTTAACGAAACATTTACATTTGCCGCTACAATCACCTGATCAGGCTGCGGCAAATGTGGATGAGTAAAAAAACGGTAATCAACAAAATCGTTTAACCCTAGCCAAAAAACCGCCAGCAATGCCGGGAAACTGCGCCGTGGTAAAAGTCCCATGTAAATAAGACCCTCTAACGCCATGCCGCCATGACTGACCAAAAGTAAAAAGTCTTCAGGCCCAGGAAACATACCTTGACTCAAAAAATACTGGCTTAAAATCACAGTAGTCCAAAGCCCATACTTAATGACCCCCAGCACCGCCGCCCAGGCAAAAGCTAAGAGCCAATCCGGCAAAGCCCCCAGCCTGCCGGAAACAATCCAGTAAAGATAGACGCCGAATAGTGCAGCATGCAGCGGTGAATCAGGAACAACCCACCACAGATACCAGGGAGTACTTTGAAGCTGATCAGCATACCAATAAACGCCATATAACGTCCCTAAAGCATTAACAACGATAAGCAAAATTAACAGCCAAGGTTGGTACAACAAACCTCTCACATTACTTAGCTCCTAAATCCCGGACCGGAACGCCACCATAAAACGAATACGGCGGAATATCACAGTTAACAAGTGACATCGCCGACACCACTGCTCCCTCACCGATTACTACCCCTGGCAGTACAGTGCAATTAGCGCCGATCATAACATCTTTTTCGATAACTACTTTGCCTTTACGCCACTCATGGCACAAAAACTCATGCCCCAGGATAGTTGTATTATAGCCGATAATGACATTCTCACCAATTATGATCTCTTCCGGGAAAAATATGTCCAACATAACCATAAATCCTACAGAAGCATTCTTTCCAACTTTCACTCCAATAATACGATATAAAAAATTTTTTACATCAAAAGACGGTGACAAACGACATAAAGAAATAATAAAGAAGTTCCAAAATACCCTGAGCGGACTAACTGTAACAGGCCAAAATCTAAGAGAATTCTTCCCTGTGACAGAACAACTTTGATATTGGCGTTTAGACATCAGGCCACCTCGTAAATCTAAAGGTTACTTTTTCTTAACCGCCGCATTAACAATCGCTTCAGCAACCTCTTTGATTGATTTCCGCTTTGCCATGCTGTATTGCTGAATACGGCGATAAGCTTCATTCTCGGTTAGGCTATACGCATCCATTAGTATACCCTTTGCCCGATCCAATAATTTACGAGTTTCCAGAGAATTTTTCACCTGGTCGAGTTCCCGTTCAAGCTCGGCAAACTCCTGAAACCGTGACAAGGCAATTTCCATAGCCGGAAAAAGGTTGGCCTCTTTAACCGGTTTGACCAAATACGCGAGAACACCCGAATCCTTGGCCTTTTCCACAATTTCTTTTTGGCTGAACGCCGTTAAGAGCAGCACCGGCGATATTTTTTCCGCCGAAATAACTTTCGCTGCAGCTATGCCATCCATCTCCGGCATCTTAATATCCATTATCACCAAATCAGGCTTATGTTTTCGGACAAGTTCAATCGCTCTAATTCCGTCAGATGCCTCACCAACAACACTATGACCGGCTTCTTCTAGTAGCTCCCTTAAATCCATGCGAATAATAGATTCATTGTCGGCAATAACAATCCTCAATGCTTGCATAATTATCCTTCCTCCTTGCTGCAGGGAACGGTAATACAGGCGTGAGTTCCGCCATCAGAATATAACCGGAACTTACCGCCAAGATCATTTTCAATAAGAGTCCTTATTATTTGCAACCCCAGGCTGCTTGACTTTTTTTGTCCGAAATCATGTGGCAATCCAATGCCATTGTCCCAAATTTCAATCTCGTAGCCATCTTTAATAATAGTCATATCGACACCGATTACCCCTTCGCGCCGGCCAACAAAACCATGCTCAATCGAATTCTGAATTAACTCATTTATCACCAAAGCTAAACTAATGGCGGCATCCGACGGCAAAACCATCACTTGTCCATTAAAAACAGTTTGGATATTAAAATCAGGCTCCAACATATTCTGAATAACCAAATCTAGAATGTTTTTCGCGACTTCGGCCACATCTATGTATTCCGCGTCCTGCTGCGACAGAAACTCATGCACCACCGAAATACTAAGTATCCGATTGACGCTTTCCCGCAGCGCCGCCTTAACCTCGGCTGATTCGGTGCGTCGTGCTTGCAGGCGCAGCAAGCTGGCGATTGTTTGCAAATTATTTTTAACCCGGTGATGAATCTCTTGGATCACCGCCGATTTAATTAATAATTCCTTTTCCTTTTTCCTAATAGCGGTGATATCAGCAACAATAACAATGGTACGAAAAGTTTGATTGCCTTGAATAATAGGTATCGCTCGCTGGGTCAGCATAATATTGCCGACCTCCAATTCCGACTCCTGCGGTTGCCTGGTATTAGCCGCCTTTTGTGCCAGCCTAATATTTATCTGCCGGTCATACACCCTCCGTCCGACGATTCTTCCCAGGCCAAAAACCTTGTATAAGCTGCTGGCAGCAGCGTTGGCGTAAATAATTTCGCCCCGTTCATCAACAATAATGACCCCTTCTTGAGCCGACAACGGTCGATAAACCGCCCCGCCTAAACCAGATCGAAAAGACGTCAATAAGAGATAAGCGGTTTCAATCACAATCTTGTGGGCTCCTTCAGCTGCTTCCTCTGGACTAAATTCGAAACTCACAGCAGCAATAACTTCGCCGCTGGTATCACGAAAAGGAAAGGTATGCATCGACAGCACTTCCATTCCCAAAGCCCATTCCCGCTGACCACAGATGTGTTCACCCGAAGTTATTGTTCGCCACACCAAAGGCTCTTCAGCAGCACTAACTGTAGTCCCCAACAGATTGGGTTTATACTGGAGCATACTGGTGTTAGGCTTAGCCTGAGCCACATTTACCAGGAAATGTCCCTCTCTTGCCCTGGCATATATCGTTACCTGAGCATGAGCCAAATCAGCTACCATTTCTAAAATGCTGGTATTGGCTTCAAGTTCATTAATCTGTGCCAAAGTCAATACCGTTATTCTCTGGCATATGTCACCAACAATCCCCATATATTCCTCCGCAGCCCATTATAAGTATGCTATTATTCAACCTTGCGGAGTAGAACTCATTTTTTTATTTCCACTCCTTATCAACCGGTTATCAACACAATCCACAAGCTTATCCACAGAAAATGCCCTGTATTTTAGTCTTTTCAGGCAGTTTAGTTCACACTATCCACAATTGTCGGCTATTTCTTTTCCACAAAATACTTTTTTTCGCCCAATTTTAACGACGGTATCGCATTAAGTCTAAGGTCAGCCCACTCTCCGGCCTGATATTTATAATAGGCACGGCAGGCTATCATAGCGGCGTTATCAGTGCAAAGCTCAAGCGGTGGATAATATAGCCCCAGCCCTGCTTTGTTGCAAGAGGCGGCAAGTTCTGTCCTTAAAAATGAATTAGCAGCCACACCGCCGGCCAATACTATTTTATCAACAGCAGATGCTAAAGCTGCTTTAACCGTTTTAGCAACCAGCACATCGACAACCGCCTTCTGAAAACTGGCTGCAACATCAGGGCCATTAATTGTCTCACCTTTCTGCTTAGCACTGTTTAAATGATTAAGTACCGCTGATTTTAAGCCGCTAAAACTAAACTCGTAATTTTCGCCGGTCCTGGCCCTGGGAAAACTAATTGCTTCCGGGTTGCCTTCGGCAGCTAGCCGTTCAATATAAGGACCGCCAGGATACGGCAGCTGCATCACCCTGGCAACTTTGTCAAACGCCTCACCGGCAGCATCATCACGGGTCTGACCTAATAGTTCAAACTCATTATAGTCTCTCTGATACACCAGCGAAGTATGACCGCCGGAAACAACAAGCGCTACGAAAGGTGGTTCAAGATCCCGATGAGCAAGGAAGTTGGCAAAAATATGCCCTTCCAAGTGATTAACCCCCACCAACTTTCGATCAGCAGCAAACGCTAATGCCTTTGCTGCTGACACCCCCACCAGGAGCGCCCCCACCAACCCAGGTCCATAAGTTACACCAATCGCAGCAATGTCACGAATATCGGCCCCGGCGGTTTTAAGAGCCTGATCAACCACCGGGATTACTGTTTCAATATGTTTGCGTGAAGCAATTTCCGGCACTACTCCGCCATATTTTTGATGAATATCTATCTGGGATGAAATAATATTGGAAAAAATAGTCCGGCCATCAGCTATAATTGCCGCTGAAGTTTCATCGCAACTAGTTTCCAATCCAAGAATCAGCGACAAAACAGAATCTCTCCTTTTCCTTCAGTTAATGCTTATTTAAAGCTCGCAGCTCGCAAAGTAACATATTAAACACTTTACGCATATCGTAATAATGCAATCACCCCTATGCCACGCCAGTGGCATTTTTTTTGTCTATGCGATAACAAGTGCTAACCGCCACTGGTTATTCATCGGATAAATTATCCTTCCACATTATAAGTGCGTCTTCCTGCGTATCGGTATAGTATTGCCGCCTTCGCCCCCGCACGGCAAACCCCAGGTCTTGATAGAGACGCCTGGCAGGCAAATTAGACTCTCTGACCTCCAGGGTCATACAAACTGCCCTAAACTCCCTGGCATAGCTTACCAGGGCCTCTAATAACTTATGTCCCAACCCCTGACTGCGATACTCCGGTAAAACAGCTACATTAGTCACATGGGCCTCATCTAAAATTATCCACATTCCGGCATATGCGACTACCAGACCGGCAACTTCCATTACCAGATAACGCGCCAAATCATTATCAATGATTTCCGCTTCAAACGCCGCGCGCGACCAAGGCACAGCAAAAGATTTATTTTCTATATTCGTTACTGCATCAATATCATCAAAGCACATCGGCCTTATAACCGCTTCACTCATCCTAAGCAGCTCCGCCGCTTGTCCCACAGTTCCTCAGCTTCCGATCGCCTGATATACATCGGCTCAAGCGTCATAACATCATGCTTCTCACCAGCGGCAAGCATACTCAGGCCAAGAAACGCGACATTTGCGGCACGCGGCATGGCAATATGCGGCCCCGCAATATAAAGACGCGGCTCGGAAGCCAACTGACTAGAATAAAGTTTTACAGCTTCCCCCAGCACCACCACCGGCTCGTCCATCTTTGCCAGTTCAGCAAAAGCGTCAGAGTGGTTGACTACTCGCGGTTTGCCGATCGGTGTTACTGCACCGCCTTGCCCGCTGTATAACGCCAGATAAAGATTCCCCTTCTGCGCATCCAGAGTTGGAGCCAAAATTGCTCCCGGCACCGGGCAGCCAAACGCCATCGCAGCCAGAGTCGGCACACCTACAACCGGCACCTTCCAGGCATACGCCAAAGCCTTTGCAGTTGCCAAACCAATCCGCAGGCCAGTGAAAGACCCCGGCCCGATGCTTACCGCCACAGCCTCAACTTCACTTTTGGACACCTCTGCTAAAGCAAGAAGCTGTTCGATATGCGGCATTAATTGTTCAGAATGATTTTTTTTAGTCTCAAGCGTCATTTCAGCCAACAACGTATCAGCAGTAGCCAGCGCAACGCTAGATACCAGTGTCGCGGTATCTAAAGCAAGAATCGGCAATTATCTCAACTCCTCACATAACCTTCCGAACCTTTCGCCCTCCGGTTTAACATAAATAATCCTTTCATTTTCTCCCTGGCCCAAATTAATTTCAATCCATAAGCAGTTTTCAGGCATGGCTTCAACAAACTTATCGGCCCATTCAATAACCGCCACTCCATCTGTACCGACATACTCTTCAAAACCGATATTTTCTAACTCACGAGAAGTATCCAGCCGGTATAAATCGAAATGATAAAACGGTATCCGACCGTTGTCATAAACCTGCAAAATAGTAAAAGTCGGGCTGGTAACATCGTCAGTTATACCCATCCCGGCGGCCATCCCCTGTACCAACAGCGTTTTTCCTGCTCCCAAGTCACCTGAAAGACAAATGACATCGCCAGCCTGAAGCCGCGCCGCCAGTTCTTTTCCAAATCTTTGCGTAGCTTCAGGTTCATTTGTACTAAATTGTAACATACTTTCCTCCTACCGGAAATGGTTATAGCCTTTCGGCTTCAGTTTTACGGCCTTCCCGGCCTGATAAGCCAGTGTCGCACCTTCGCCTTCAGTTACCTCACCAACCGCAGTAAACCGCCCCGCATCTTGCGGCAAACCGGCAAACCGTTCAGGCCCAATGGTAAACACCAACTGATAATCCTCACCGCCAAAAAGCGCATAATCAAGCGCTCGTTTACCAAGCATTTGAGCCGCCTGTTCCAGTTCAGGTGCCAGCGGGATTTTTTCAGCATACAGCCGGACTCTAACTCCGCTAGCTTTAGCCAGCTCATTAGCTTCACTTGCCAAGCCATCACTTATATCATCAGCGCTAGTTGCCCCCAATGCTGCCAGCTTTTGTCCAATGCTAACCTGAGGCCGTGGCGTCAGATGAGCCATAACCAGCGGCCAGGCAAAATCATAATCTTCCCAGCCTCGCCGACTTAACAACTCAAGACCGCAAGCCGAGCCGCCCAGTGTTCCGGTAACAACCACTACATCGCCCGGCTTAGCACCTGAACGCTTGACTATCGCTGTTGGTTCAACTTCTCCTGTCACCGCGACATTAATCACTAATCCATGGGGACTGGCTACCGTATCGCCGCCAACTATATTAACCCCAAACTCGCGGCATATTTCCTTCATGCCATTATACAAATTAACAACAAACTCCACTGCAACATCAGCCGGGAGACCAAGAGACACAATAATATGCCGCGGCCTGCCTCCCATGGCGGCAATATCGCTTAAATTAACAGCAACCGCCTTATACCCCAGCTGCCACGGCGAAGTTGTCGTCAGATCGAAATGAACTTTTTCCACCAGCATGTCGGTTGTCAAAAGTTCTAACTTCCCTGGGCTGGGAATATAGGCAGCTGCATCGTCGCCAATTCCGGCCACCAAACTGGCTGGATCAACCACAGCCCCTTCTTTAATAAGGTCAATAAGACCAAATTCACCGACTTCATTAAGCTTCATAGGCACCACCGTATAAGAATTCTTTTTTTCTATTTCTGTCCGATACTGGCATTTCCTGCCTTATTAGTATGCCACCACCGTAAAAAATGTTGTATCAACAAAGGATTTCGAGGCAAGAATGTAAAAACATGTAGAGATTAACTGTTAATAGGGAAAGCCTATTTTAACCTGCTTTGCCGTAAACGGCATAATATTCAAAAGACAGAAGGTAATAATATGCGTCCAACCAGAGCTGAAATCGATTTAGCTGCCATTCGCCATAATGTACAGCAAATTAAAGCCGCAACCAACCCGGCCAACAAAGTATTTGCCGTTGTCAAAGCTAACGCCTACGGCCACGGTGCAGTAAAGATAAGTCAGGCTGCACTAAGTTCCGGAGCCGACGGTCTGGCGGTAGCCCTGCCGGAGGAAGGTGCCGAACTGCGCGCCGCAGCTCTCGCCGCTCCCATCTTCGTTCTTGGCCTGACCTTACCGGAAGATGTAGACACTTTAATCCGCCATAAGCTGATTGCCACCGTCTCTACCAAAGAAAGTCTCGTGGCGCTGGACGAAGGAGCTCGAAAAGCAGGCACTACAGCCGAAGTTATGCTGAAAATTGACACCGGCATGGGCCGAATCGGCATAACACCAGACCAGTTTGATGAATTCTTGCACGAAATCGTAAATCTGCCTAACATTCGCCTCAAAGGCGCCTTCACCCATCTTGCCAGCGCCGATGCGGCCGACAAAACCTACGCCCTTAGTCAGCTAAAAGCATTTAAACCACTTGCCGACAAACTGCCGCCAGCAAGTATTAGCTCTGCCGCCAACAGTGCAACAATCATCGACCTCCCGGACGGACACTTCAATACCGTCCGTCCGGGCATCATTCTCTATGGTCTTCCTCCCTCTGGCGAAATGCATAGCAGTCTGGACCTTCGTCCGGCAATGGAACTTAAAACCCGTATCGTATATATAAAAAAGGTCGGCCCCGGCACTGCCGTCAGCTACGGCTGTACCCATCACACCAAAACACAAACTTATCTGGCAACCTTACCAATAGGCTATGCTGATGGTTATAGCCGTCTCTTGTCCAACAAAGCCTCGGTCCTCATTGGCGGGCGGCGGAGGCCGATTGTTGGCCGTGTCTGCATGGACCAGCTAATCGTCGACCTTGGTCCAATATGCGACGCGGAAATAGGCGACGAAGCTGTCCTCTTTGGCCGCCAAGGCGACGCCGAAATCACCGTAACCGAACTGGCCGACCTTATCGGCACCATTAACTACGAACTCGTCTGCGCCGTTAGCTCAAGAGTGCCTCGCGTATATTTAAACGAATAATTATATGCGAAATTCCCGCCTCCCATAAAGCTATGTCCTATTATAAGCTTATGTTTTACTATAAGCTATGTTTTACTATAAGCTATGTTTTACTATAAGCTATGTTTTACTACAAGCTATATTCTACTTATAAGCTATGTTTTACTACAAGCTATATTCTACTTATAAGCTATATTCTACTTATAAAAAGAGCAAGTTGTTGCATCTATAACCGCAACAACTTGCTCTTTTAACCATCTTTATTAACTCAAATACAGTAAACTTCTCACCACTATTGTAACCATTATTGAGCCGAATACCACATAAATAATACTTAAATTGAGATACGAAATTATAATAGCTGCCACACCACCAATAACCCCAATAAGCGGCAAATTCTTATCAACAGTAAGAATCCCTGGAAAAATCAAAGCCCCCAAAACAGCATATGGTATACTCTTTAACCACCTATTTAACCATCGCGGAATAACAACCCACTCAATCATAAATACCGGTAAACACCGTGGAATATAAGTAACAATCATCATACCAACAATAATATAAAATACATTCATATTACTCCTCCTCCAAAACAAATACCCCGATCACGGCACCTACAATTGTTCCCCCGATTATTGACCAGCCTGAACTAAGCATTTTACTAATAATCAAACATGAAACAGCACCAGTAACAGCAATCATTATTAACCGCCAATTTGCTCTTACAGCCGGAACCAATAGCCCAATAAACATTGCATAAATTGCAACCGCCATACCGCTGCTAATAGTTTCAGGTATCACACTTGCAAGGCTTCCCCCCACAAAAGTACCTAAAACCCACGAGAGATAAGCAGTAAAATTCAATCCCAGGATATAATATTGGTTAACTTTGGTTTCCTGGGCTCTAACAGCTAATAAAGAAAAAGTTTCATCAGTCAGCCCAAATGAAAGTATTGTCTTCCAAAATTTCAGGATATGCTTAAGCTCATTCATTATCGACATGCTCATAATAAAATGACGTAAATTTAAGACAAAGGTTGCCGACACTATCTCTACAGCACCGGCTCCCATCATCAACATATTAACCGCCATCAACTGGCTAGCCCCAGCAAAAACCAAACCAGACATTAGAACAGTATTGACCAAAGAAATTCCGGACTGAACTGAAACCATCCCAAAAGTAATAGAGACCGGTATGAAGCCAATTACTATCGGAATAGCCGCCTTCATACCAAAAAACAGTTGTCCTTTGTCCTGACTTACATCATAATCAACTGCCGGCTGATGATAACCAGCCTGTAAACCTCTTTCACGCTCCATCCATCCTTCCCCATTTCCTTTTTTGTTCCTATTATAGGAAAAAGGAAAAACATTATAAATATCCAATTTACTATTTCAAGCAATAAATTGGATATCAACGGAGGATAATAACCAAATGGATACCTTCTATTTTTTTAATTCACAGATATTGGATCAAAACTTAACAACTCCGCTTTACCTACAGATCGCCGAATTAATCACCGGCAAAATAGAGACCGGCGAAATTCCCGCAGGTACCAAATTACCGCCTGAGCGAGAGCTTTCCACCCTTCTCGGCGTAAGCAGAACAACCACAATCAACGCCTATCGCTATCTTGAAAAACAAGGTATTGTTAATATCAAAATCGGCAGCGGCACCTATGTAATCCGGCATACCTTCCAAACCAACCCACCACTACTTTGGAACCAGCTCTTTACAGCCCATGCTCAGACACCGGCAGCCTCTATTCTGAAAGAACTCGTTTCCGCTAAACAACTGCCAGAAAATATCTCCCTCGCTGCCGGAATGCCAAACCCCACACTATATCCAATTGAATTATTCAGCCAACTATATACCGAAAATATCGGAGCTGCAGAGCCCTCAGAATTCGGTCTTATTGCTACCGAAGGCTATATGCCATTACGCACTTCAGTTAGCGACATGTTAACGAAAAAAGCCATTACCGTCACCCCCGATAATGTACTTATTCTTTCCGGCTCTCAACAAGGTTTGTACTTAGTTGGCAAAGCCTTCTTAGAACCAGGCGATTATGTAATTGTTGAATCACCGACATACATTGGTGCTATACAAACTTTCCAGTCCCTGGGAGCACGCCTATTAACCGTACCAGCATCCAAAAACTTAGACTTAGCACAAATCGAAGATTATATAATACGCTACCGGCCAAAGCTTTTTTACATACTACCAACTTTTCAAAATCCAAGCGGCCAAGTACTCTCCCTGCAAAACCGTCAGCAATTAATTCAGCTAGCAGCCCGTCATCGCCTTGTAATCATCGAAGATGACACTTATGGCGACTTATATTACGATAGCGAACCCCCACCGCCCATAAAAGCGCTTGACTCTTACGAAGGCGTTTTATATTTGGGCACCGCTTCGAAAATACTTTTTCCGGGCCTGCGCATCGGCTGGATTGTTGGACCGCAAGAAGTAATTCAGCGGTTAGCATTTGAGAAACAATACATTGACCTTCATAGCAACAACATAACCCAATGGCTATTACATAAATTTTTAGCGAAAAATCTGCTTGATAACCATCTCACAAAAGTTCGTACCACATACCTAAAAAACCGCAACATCGCAATCGATGCCCTCCGCCATTACGCTAAAGGCAATTTCAAGTTCTCCATTCCTGATGGAGGATTGTATCTTTGGGGCACAGTTCAAGGTAACTGCAGTACTAAGACACTGCTTCACGAAGCCGCCCGGCACGGCGTATCATTCGTTCCCGGAGAAGTCTTCTACGCAACGCCGCCAGACCTCTGCCAAGCCCGTCTTTGCTTTACAACTACCGATAGTGAACTATTAGCCGAAGGCATTCGTCGTTTTGCTGCCGCCATAAATTCAGCCATTAAAACCACCCCCCAGAAAAAAACTACTGTTTCCGCATCTATGCCGATCATCTAAGTAACATCAGATGTTAAGCTACGATCACAACTGAAACAGCCAGAACCCTTTCTTAAAATAAAGAGTTCTGGCTGTTCGACAATCACCATGGACTTACCGGTAAGATAAGTCACGCCTTATTTAACACCACTCTTAGTCCGTTGATAACCAATCTTGCCCTTAGCTATTTCTTCTAAAGCAACTGTTACAGGTTTATTAGACTTACTTTCGACTAAAGCACTTTCCCCACACAAAATCTCGCGGGCACGTTTCGCAGCAAATACCGCCAAGGTATATTTGCAATCAACTTTTTCTAGTAAACTATCCAACGGTGGATTAATCATACAAATCCCCTTCCACATTATCCGCAGTGATAACCGCAGAACTTAGTCGCCGCTCGAGCGCTCGAAACCGGCGTCTCAATTTTTGTATATTAATTTTTTTAAATATATTCTTGTGTTTATTTTATACTATTAAACGCTTTTCGGCAATGCATTAATTTGATTAACGAGACTGCTTCATTTAAAATAGTATTTCTACACCGGTAAAATGAATTACATACTACCATTTATGAGTGGCGATACTATTTGCCGACAACTATTAAAGGAGGCAATAAACTTGGAGAAATTTAAGACACTAGGAATTTGCGATAAAATTATAAAGGCCCTAAACGAAATGGGGTTTGAAGAGCCTACCCCAATACAACTTCAAGTCATACCGCTCCTCCTGGATGGGAAAGACCTTATCGGCCAAGCCCAGACAGGCACCGGAAAAACTGCAGCATTCGGCATTCCCTTGATCGAAAAAGCCCAGCAAAGTTCCGAAACTACCCAAGGAATTGTTTTAACCCCTACGCGTGAATTAGCCATCCAAGTAGCCGAAGAAATCAATAGAATTGGCCAGTTCACAGACGTTCATGCATTACCTATTTATGGCGGTCAAGACATCCAACGCCAACTCAAAGCATTAAAAAAAGGTCCCAAAATCATTGTGGCTACACCCGGGCGACTGATGGATCATATGAAACGCCGAACCATTAGTCTTCAGAATATCAAGTTACTCGTTCTAGATGAAGCCGACGAAATGCTCAACATGGGGTTCGTAGAAGATATCGAGGAAATTCTGAGCGCTACTCCTGCCGAACGCCAGACTCTCTTCTTCTCAGCCACCATGCCCAAACAAATTCAATCGCTTGCCCAGCGATACCTTCGCACCCCAGCAATAATCCAAATCAAAGCCAAAGAAATGACAATTCCTTTAGTTGAGCAACACTATATCGAACTCCACGACCGCGAAAAGTTTGACACCCTATGCCGCTTGTTAGACATCCAATCCCCCGAGTCTGTAATAATTTTTGCTAGAACAAAACGTCGAGTTGATGAACTATCTGAAGCACTAAAAAAACGCGGCTATTCTGCCGAAGGTATTCACGGAGACCTAACCCAAGCGAAAAGGGATGCGGTTCTCAGACAATTCAAAGAAAGTGTTGTTGACATTCTTGTCGCTACCGACGTAGCAGCCCGTGGACTAGATATCAGCGGCGTCACCCATGTTTACAATTTCGATATCCCCCAAGACACCGAAAGCTATGTCCATCGAATTGGCCGTACCGGTCGGGCTGGACAACCCGGGTTAGCTCTGACTTTTGTAATCCCTCGTGAATTAGGCAATCTACGGTCCATAGAACACACCACAAGACGAAAAATCTCCCGGATGCTTGTTCCAACAATGACCGAAGCGCTAGAAGGGCAACAACGTATTGCGGTAGAAAACTTACTACAGCAAATAGAAAAAGGAGACTTTGATCACTACAAAGGCCGGGCAGAAGAACTTCTTGCCGAAATCGATTCTGTCTCCTTACTTTCAGCGGCACTAAAATTACTAACCAAAGAACCCGATTACACGCCAGTAAAACTCTCTGAAGAGCCGCCGCCAAGAACTCGAAGAGGGTATAACGGCGGCAAAAGAAAGCCCTCTACATCAAGAACTAAACCTCGCCAAAAACCTGGTAAGTTTTAGAACGCAGGCTTTAGTAGCGCACCTGCTCTCTTCGGCTTTTTATTGCTAATAGAAAAACAAAAAATAAAACTAAACTATTCGCCGTAGACCATATACCAAGCGTTATAGTCTGCGGCGAATAATTTAAAATTTAGTTTTCTTCAGGTCATGACTATAGCTGGCCCGTTTTTGGTTCTGCCGTGCTAGCGAGATAGCGTTAACTGCCATAAGTTTCTCACCATACTTGGCAAGCAATAGCTTCTCAACATCTTCAGGTATCAGCCTATATATCGTTAGTCCGCTTGCATCTGTGGACATCAACAAAAACCTCCTTTGCGGATTTCGGCGTATTCTAAAGCCGATATGGATAAAAACCGAACAACAGTCTCAGATAAGACTATATCCTTATTCCATTTTACACTTTTAAACATTTTTCCGCAATAGCCAAATAAAATTAAGGTTAAATAATCAATCGTATTATAAGTTTAATACCAATTTTAGCATCTACTCTTAGCATATTGAAACATAGTCCACACCCGTTATTAATTATAATTAATAACGTTACATAAAAGCGCAAGTTAACACCACTTTCATGGCATTAACTTGCGCTTTTATCTTCTAGCTCTACAATTCAAAATATTACCTTGAGGAAGACACTTTCACTCAACAGCTTTCCACAGGCTTGCCTAAGTACTGGCTGACAATCTTCATTGCACAATAATCACCACACATCGAGCAGGCCTCAGCTCCTCCAGGATTGCGATCTTGGCGGTATTTAGCTGCCTTAACCGGGTCTATCGACAACTGGATTTGTTTCTCCCAGTCCAAACCTTTTCTGGCTTTTGCCATTGCCAGATCCCACTCCCAAGCACCCTTGACTCCTTTAACAATATCGGCGGCATGACCAGCGATCCTTGAGGCGATGACTCCTTCACGGACATCATCCAGCGTCGGCAACCCCAAATGTTCCGCCGGAGTAACATAGCATAAAAAGTCAGCGCCCGCAGCAGCAGCCAATGTCCCCCCGATAGCGGCGGTAATATGGTCATACCCCGGAGCCACGTCAGTTACCAGTGGCCCCAATACATAGAATGGCGCCCCCTTACAAATCTGCTTCTCCAGCGTCACGTTAGCCTCAATCTGATTGTACGGAACATGGCCCGGTCCCTCTACCATCACCTGCACACCCTTCGCCCAAGCGCGATCCACTAATTCACCAAGAGTTAAAAGCTCTTCAATCTGAGTTCGGTCAGTGGCATCAGCCAGACACCCTGGCCTCATTCCATCCCCAAGACTAACCGTAACATCATAATGAGCACAAATCTCTAAAAGTTCATCAAACCGTTCAAAAAGCGGATTCTCCTTGTCATTATGAAGCATCCAGCCAGTTATAAAAGATCCGCCGCGACTAACGACATCGGCAACCCGTCCCTGGCGGCGCAGCCGTGCAATACCCGCCTGAGTAATGCCACAATGCACCGTCATAAAATCAGCGCCATCCTGAGCCTGTTTCTCAATAACCCTAAATATATCATCGCCAGTCATGCCCACAATTGAACCTCGGTTCTTAATTGCATCCACAGTAGCCTGATAAATTGGAACAGTGCCTACCGGAATAGGGGAATGCTTGATAATCTCCCGCCGGGAATAGTCAATATTATCACCGGTACTCAAATCCATCACCGCATCGGCGCCTGCCTCCACCGCTACTTTCAGCTTTTCCAGTTCAGGCTCCACCGCCGGAAAGGCGCTGGATGTGCCGATATTGGCATTCACCTTAGTCTTAAGACCAAAACCAAATCCACGCGCCTTAAGACTGGTATGGTTTACATTGGCACATATTGCCACCGTCCCTTTAGCCACTCGTTCACAGATAACCTCGGCCGGTAACCCTTCATATTCAGCAACCGCTTCGATTTCCGGAGTAACTTTACCGGCAAGAGCTGCCTGCATTTGCGTTGCCATATTAACCCTCCTTTATCACTTATATCATTCATTTAAATAAAATAAAAGCAGCCATCCAACATATAGTTAAATGGCTGCGCAGGACTAAATGCCTGTCGACTTAAACCACTTCCCTACGCTGGTATTATCCAGAAAAATCAGGTTCCAAGGGTCGGCTTTCGCCTCTCAGCACAATTGTGCCCCCCTAGTGGTAAATATTTAATTTCCAACTTTTTACTCTTGATTTATATTACCAAAATCACAGCAGAATTACAATGACTTTTTGATAATTCTCTCAGACCGGCTCAAAGGTTCACTGACATCCAAGTGCCCGGTCAAAGTATCAACCTTTTTGCCTTCGACCATTATTTGAACCTTTTCAATATCAGGAAACTCAGTCAACGTATCAACAATAGCCGCCACAATCAAAATTTCATCAGCCGAACCGCCGCCGGAGTTTTTGGTCAGCTTATCATTAAAATCAACATAAGCAATACCATCCTTGACGCTAAGGCCCTTGAGCTTAGTTCCAACCGGCAGCACCGAAAACGCATCCGTGGTTTTTGAATCAGTTAGCAACAATTCAACCGCATCCTTAGCAGGATGATTTGTTTTGGGCACCACATGCGTCTCAGGCACCAAGTTTTTGGCGTCTTTAGTAGCACGATACACAATAATCTTCTGAGTCTCACCAACCGGGGCACCAGCTTTTTGCTGCTGTTCTTGTACAACACCAGCTGTATCTGCCGGTTGCGCCACAGGCTGATCAGCGGGTTTATCACACCCGGCTACAGCAACCAGTACCAGCAGTAAAATTATCAGGAGCAGCGCTTTTACTTTGCTTTTCATCAACGCTCACCCCCCTGCTTTGCTGCCTTAGCAAAAAAGTCTTCCAGTCCATCAACAATTCCTCGAGCCATTCTTTGCTCAAACTGGGGATCAGCCAACCGCTTTTCTTCATCCGGATTAGACACGAAACCCAATTCAACTAATGACGCCGGCATAACTGTCCGCTTTATAACATAGAAGTTAGCGGACGCTGTCCCCCGGTCGTCCAAATTTCCCTTTTCAATCATTCCAGCTTGCAGACTTTGCGCCAACAACGCATCATAACGCGTTTTCTGATAATAGAAGGTCTCAGTACCGCCAGCCGCGCGACTAACCGATGAATTCGAATGAATACTGACAAAAACATCGGCTTTTCGAACATTAGCGATAGTGGTCCGAGCCTTAAGCTCGTCCACCGCTGAAGCATCAGGAGCAAAAACATCCCGATCGTCCCTACGCGTCATAATAACCTCTGCGCCAGCTCTTTCTAATAACTCACGAACCTTCAGCGCTACCGCCAGATTAACGTCCTTCTCCTGAATTCTGGTTGGCCCTATCGCTCCAGGGTCGCTTCCGCCATGACCAGGATCAATCACAATAACCTTATCTTTGAGCCCCGGTGTAAAATGAAACTCCATCGGCGGCACAGGCTTTTCAACATCAACCACAATACGGTTCGGCTTATTATTGGCCAGATCTTTTTTCAGTGTAAATACCCGACAATTACTTTCTTCAACCATCGTCGGCATATCAATCACTATTTTCGTATTCTGCCCATCAACTGTCGAAATACTCACACCATCGACAATTTTGCCGTCCATATCCAATGACTTAACATTTTTCCCCGGAACAGCCCCTTTGACAGTGACAACAAACCGCGGAGTCGGCGTTGCGACCACCTTGCCTGCGGCCTCAACCGCATCCGACACATCAAAAACAAGGCGAAGTTTAGTGGCTCCGGAAACGGCGTCGGTATGTAAAGCCCAACGCAACTGAGTCAGCTCTGTCGGCCCATCAGCACCAGCCTGAGCCGCTGAAGGAGCTACTCTAGCAGTTGCCGCCAGCACTAAACCACCTTGACACAAAGACGCCATAAATACTGCCGTTATACATAAAACGGAAAATATTGTGCGACGCACCAAACTACCAACCTCCTTATTACGACGTGTTTTGATACATTTCGCGCAATATACCAAAACTCCTCTAGGACGTTAGTCCCAATTTATCTTGTTAACAGCCTGTAAACCTCTGAACACAAGACTAACTTAATATGTACCTTTCGGTAGTTGCACCGTCAATAAACTAATATAATTTCAGCGGTTTAGGGAGAAATTAAAAAATAGGCAGTAGCCCGCCTATCAATCATACTTGCACCAATCCTAAACTGATTCTTATTGCTTCATCAACTTTTCCCATTATTTCTTCACTCAAGTGAGTAACTTTTTCTTTTAAGCGGCGTTTATCAATTGTCCGCATTTGCTCCAATAGTACAACCGAGTCTTTATCCAAATTAAATATTTTTGCACTAACTTCCACATGAGTCGGCAGCTTTGCCTTCGATATCTGGGAAGTTATGGCCGCAACAATCACTGTTGGACTGTATTTATTACCGACATCATTTTGTACCACCAGCACCGGCCGGTGTCCTCCCTGCTCCGAACCCACTACAGGGCTTAGATTAGCGTAATAAATATCGCCTCGCTTAACGACCATTCTATTCACGCTCCACTAACAGGGTAGGCATCATATCATACACTTCAACATCAGCGTTCAAGCCTTCTTCTGCCAGCGTTAAATTGATGATGGCCATCTCCTGATACCCCTTACGCATCATATCCCGCACAGCTTTGCGTTTCCGATCCTCAATGTAGAGACGCATAGCCTCCCGTACAAACTGACTGCGGCTTAGTTTTTCCATGGCTATAATGCCATCCACTTCCTGCAGTAGGCTGTTCGGGATGCTAATCATGATACGTCTTAATTCGGCCACATCATCACCCCCGCTAATTAGAGCCGCTAACTATACACTAATTATATCGATATATATATATTAATGTCAACAATATTTATATACAAAATTCCCTAATACACCTATCATATTACCCTGCAATTTACTCTATCATGCTTAAGTATGCTTGATCAAGGCACAATTTATGCCAAAGCTTTCAGCATTTTACATCGGCCTAGCGAAGACCTCTTGTTTCAGCAATAGGAAAAAAACGATCCCAAAACTATAACCAACTAGAGAACCTCTTAAAACCATAATTTATAGCTGATCATCACCGTCATACCTATTGCCACAGCCAATTTAATAAGCATACCTAACAGTTGTCCTTTTAACACGCCTTTTGCAACTTGCTGGGCCTTAATCTTATCGCTGGTATATATATATTCTGCACAATAACTGGCCGCAAAGCCACCTAACACCGCTCCAATTACAGTTCCAATAATAGGCAGTATACCTGTGCCTATTATGCCTCCCGCTATCGATCCGACAACGGCAGCAATCGTCGCCCACTTGGAAGCCCGTGCCTTCTTCGCTCCCCTAACACCGGCGAAAAACTCCAACAACTCACCACTGAGCCACATTCCGGCCAGAATTAACAACCACGAGTATGTTAATTGTGAAAAACCCTCCTGCCAACCATATACAACTGCCAGCAACAATATAAATAAATTACCAGGCAAACCCACTGAAGTAAGAATAATCCCAATGACAATCATTGCTATCATTGTAGCGTTTACTAATACAGGAATATACTCCACTATGTCACTTAAACCTACCTTCTCATTCGACAAAATATATATTTAAAGCAATTTATAGTATAATCAAGCTATGTAAAATAGAAATATTTACCAAATACACCTTCATATATACTTCATTTTTCTGTTTTAGTGGGAGGGTATTACAAAGATGAATTTTTTCAAAACTGAATACGGAAAATTTTTCAGTCTTACGTTTTTATGTTCATGGGGTTTTTGGGGGTTGCCCTATATATTGGGAATTGGGTCAAATTATCTTCAAATACTAGGCGGTTTGGGATTGCTTGTTCCGTCATTGCTGGGAATTATCTTAGCTTACTTACAAGGCGATAAAATCTATTGGGAAGACTTTTTGCGTAGGATAGTCAACTTCCGTCAGATCAAATGCGAATGGTATTGGGTAATATTATTTATTATTCCCTTTAGTACACTAATAGCTTTGGTTATCCATTTTCTCATTTCTGGTACAGTGCCTAAACTAACAGTATTAAGTAATTACCTGGAAAATCCACTACGTCTAATCCCCCAGGCAGCATTTAGTATTATCTATGGCCCTTTGGCAGAAGAAATTGGCTGGCGTGGATTTGCCCTAGATCATTTGCAAAAACAATATAGCTGGTTTATTTCTAGTGTTATACTGGGATTATTTTGGGCACTATGGCATATCCCTACTTTTTTTATCAAGGATACTTATCAATATGAATTATTAAACGATTCCTTTATTTATGTGCTAGATTTCATCATTGCCTTTGTTCCGGCCAGTATCATTATGGGCTGGATTTACAATAACAATAGCCGGAGTATTTTCTCAGGCATCTTATTTCATTTCAGTATCAATTTTTTCGGTGAAGTGATCAATATTCCAAATTACATTAAACCATATCGTACATTAGTACAATTACTAATAGTCCTAGTCATTTTTATTTTCTGGCGAAAAAAACCTCAGCAACAATATCACCAGCCAAGCCATGGATATACACCCCTGCAACAGCTGCATCATGGCTGGAAAGTCCTTGAGCAACAAAACCGGCAATTATACCGGTCAAGACGTCGCCAGTGCCTCCGGTGGCCATACCGGCGTTGCCGGAAGTATTAATAAACACCTCTCCATCCGGAAAAGCCACTACCGTTCCCGGACCTTTCAGCACCACGATCGCCCCCCATTTAGCAGCCGACGCCCTGGCTACATTCAGGCGATCAGCATTAATCCTTTCTATCGTCACCCCGGTCAGCCGGCTCATTTCACCAGGATGAGGCGTAAGCACTGCCAAAGCCTCTGAATTCAGCAAAACATCAGTATAACCGGCCAGAGCGTTCAATCCATCGGCATCAATTATCAAAGGACACTTAGCATTAATAACTACTTCCCTCATCGCCAGTGCCGTTTCTTCTTCTCTGCCGATTCCAGGGCCAATTGCCAATACATCGCTTGCAGCAGCTAACTCACTGATATAAGGAATAGCCTCTCCTCCAATAGAACCGCTCTCAGTCTGCGGCAGCGCTCTTGTCATCACCTCAGTCAGTTTACTTGCCAAAATAACTTGAAGACCTTCAGCGGTTGCAAGTGTCACTAACCCTGCACCGGAGCGCACAGCGGCGAATGAAGTCAGCGCCGCAGCGCCGGTAAGTCCCGGTGAACCAGCCACAACAAGCACCCTGCCGCAAGCACCCTTGTGCAGCCAAGGCTTGCGCTCAGGCAATATCCGCCTTACCTCATCGGCAGTAATAACATTTTGTCTGGGAGCAAGAGCCATTACCACTTCCTGAGGTATCCCAATATCGGCTACTGTAATTTCTCCAGCATAAGCGGCTCCAGGCTGAAACAATAGACCAGGTTTCGGCAAGACAAACGTGACGGTATGATCAGCCTTTACAGCCACACCGCGAACCGCGCCGTTATCAGCATCAATTCCTGACGGAATATCCACCGCCACTACCGGTGCGCCTGCTGCACTGATAATCCCAACCACTTCAGCTAACTTATCCTTAATTTCGCCCCTGAAGCCGGTGCCAAACAAAGCATCCACCAGACAATCAGCTAACGCGGCTACGACTTTCACTTTATCCAGATCACGCACACCGTTTATTTCCACTATATCGGCACCGGTTTTTAGCAAGATATCAAGATTTACCTTGGCGTCACCAGCTACCGCCTCTTTAGACCCATAAAGCAACACCTTTACCTTTGCGCCGCGAGTTTCAAGATGGCGGGCAACAACAAACCCGTCACCGCCGTTATTTCCTTTACCAGCGAAAATACAAATCGTTTTGCCTTGAACACCGCCAAGAATTTCTTCAACTTTTCTTGCCACTTTACATCCGGCATTTTCCATAAGTACAATCCTCGGAATACCAAAATCATTTATGGCCCGGTTATCGATTCCCCTCATCTCAGCAGCTGTAGCAACCTTCATCCGCCCTACCTCCCCACAAAACCACATGCGCAGCGGCATACTTTTGCGCATGAGTCAGCGAAATATGGATATCACTGACACCCTTTTGCTTGGCAATTTCGCTGTAGTATCCAGAAAGCGCTACCACCGGCCGCCCTGCCTTATCCGGCAGTATCTCAACCTCGAGCCACTTGCCGCCAGTCATCCCCGTCCCCAGCGCTTTCAGCACCGCCTCTTTAGCAGCAAACCGAGCGGCATAAGAAGCATAGCATTGACTTTTCCGGCTATCACAATAAGAGCGCTCATTCTCGGTAAATACCCGGATCATAAATCGCCGCCGCTCGAGAGCGGCCTTAATCCGGTCTATCTCAACAATATCCATTCCCACACCAATAATCATGGCCTACCCTCTTCCGGCTCCCATACTACCTTGCTCTTGCGCAGTATATTCAGATACATTTACTTTCAGCAAACAAATTAATTTTTCCTTCTGAAATTGGTTCACATTTATTTCACATTTACGACATACTTGTGCCAAAATTAC
Organism: Bacillota bacterium; assembly: GCA_017889635.1. Lineage (GTDB taxonomy): Bacteria > Bacillota > Negativicutes > Sporomusales > CTSoil-080 > CTSoil-080. The sequence continues at coordinate 28,770 of JAGGAC010000054.1, forward strand.
CGTTTATACTAAACTCAAATACCAAAGGAGGAATAACCATGAAAAAACCAATCATTTGCGCAACCGTTGCGATACTAATTCTTATAGCCGGCATAGCCTTAGTTTACGCCGGAAATCCGCCAGCGCCGCCCCAAAACCAACCACCTCAGAAAATTACCCTAACTGACCAGCAAAAACAGGATCTAGCACCTTTGTACAGCCAAATGCTGGAAACAAAAAAGCAAATCATCCAAAAATATGTTGAGTTTGGCTATCTTACCCAAGAACAAGCCGACCAGCGAATTGCCCGGATGACGGAACGCATGAACAGAATGCAGGAACATGGTTTAATGATGGGCGGCGACTTCGGCGGCAAAGGCCGCGGCCACCATGGTCATGGCCAACAGCCACCCTGCCCGCCGCCTGCCGATAAATAGTACAACTAAAGCCTAAGATAAAGGGGACTGACATTCTAATAAAAGTCAGTCCCCTTCTTTTTATATTCAAACGAAATACTCCACCTTCGCCGCCGGAAAATATTCACTAAGTCGTTCAATCATAAACGCCTTTATCTCAGCCATTCTTTCAGCGTCATAAACATACTTGCCATAACCGAACTGACCGAACTTATATTTTCGGTCTTCCTCGGTCATTGGCAGCATTGTTTTTGGAAAAACATCAGTAATATTGGCCTTTGCCCGTTTAGTAAAGCGGTGAGTAATCAATTCAAAAGTCAAATCCCGTTTTGCCGTTTCCGGCAGTTTAACCGCCAGTTCACTGAAAAGGTGGCTGTAATCATCCTGCCAGCCGGAAGAAAAAAAGATCGGCGCAATAATAAACCCCAGTGGATATCCGGCTTCAGCAACCTTAACCGCTGCTTGCACCCGTTCGGCTAAAGCCGGAGTCGCATGTTCATAGCGGGAAATCACCGTCTCGGTATTCAAACTGAACCTAAACCTGGTATGTCCATTATGTTTGGCAATTAGCAGCGAATCTATATCATTGTATTTAGTCACAAAACGAAACTTAGCGTACGGCTCGCGGCCAAAAAATTCGATTGCCGTAAACAATAGACCAGTTAAATATTCTGTCGGTACTGGATCAGAAGTTGCGGCTCCCTCGAAAACAGTAATTTCCGGCGCTCGCTCATCAATATACTTTTTCGCCTTGGCCAGAATCTCATCAATATTTACATACACCCTAAGATATGGCCGTTTGCCAAGAGTCGTTGCGAGATAGCAATACTCGCACATTCCCGAACAACTGGTATTAAGCGGCAACTGATAATTGGCGGAAGGTTTGCAAGTAGAAAAGTCACTGCTTTTCCGCACTCCCACCACCAAAGTTTTCTTGGCCTCGCGATACCCTTCAGCAGTTGTTTTACCAGGCAACCCGGTTACACGGTTATGAGAGCTGGTCATCCTCACCGGTATATTCAGCGCTTCCAACTGGTCGTAAAGTTTTTTCCCAAGCAGGTAATCCAAAGCCTGCGGCTCAAAATAAGCACGAGAAGGTACAAAACGCTGCACTGCACTTCATCCTTTGCGAAATCCTTTAGTCAATAGTATTTCCGCTCAAAAACTTTCCAAACCCAGAGAAGTATGCCAGTCAAAACGCTCTGGCTGAGCACCTACCCCTGCTGGTATTCGCGAATAAAGTTCCCCTATACCGGAAATTATATTCAAAACACTAAAGGAGATGGCATTATGCTGCAAAGATTGCCGTCCTGGCTGGCAGCCGGGTTGACCAGCGGCCTGGTTATATTGGCCGGATTTTGGCTTATTGCCGTTATTTTTCTAAACACCAATATTCGGGAACAGCATTCGGCAGTTGATCAAAAACTGACCGCTGCCATCATTGAAGCCAGCATTAATAACCCCCAAGCTCAAACCGCTCTAAAAACCCTGCTAATAAATTATCTTAAATCCCCGGAAGGCAAAGCCCAAATGACTGAGATCATCAAAGCACCGGAAATGACAAGCGCGCTAGCCGAAACTATGCAGTCACCGGAAATGCAGTCCGCCATAATTAATTTGCTCAGCAAACCAGAATTTAAAAATGCCGTCCTTAAAACCATCAGAGATACTCCCGAAATGCAAAAACTGCTTTTACTATCTTCAGCAATCACCGTCAATCCGCCTGAACAAAGCCAAAGCGCCGCCGCAAAACGCTAGTCGGATCCAATTTGGGAACTCCTTGGCCGATCATCACAATAGCTCCCCAAGCAGAATAACCTCTACCTCACTGCCAACAGCAAGTGGCGGACTATTCTCCGGAATAACAATTAAAGCATTAGCAACAAGCGCCGATTTTTGCATGCCATTGCCTTGCAACGATAGCGGCTCCGCAGTCAGCCCCTCGCTTTGACTCTTAATTCTCGCCCAGACAAACCTCACCGTACCAGAACTTTTACCAAAAGGAGCAGTCAGAACAGCCCGCGCTTTAGTCCGTTCTAGAAAGTTATTGCCGCCCATTTTTAATAGAAGTGGTCGCACCAACTGCTCGAAAGCATTAGCTGCTGCCGCCGGGTTGCCGGAAAGCCCAATATAAAGTTTGCCGTTCTTTATTCCCGCCACCACCGGCATTCCAGGCTTCATACCTACCCGTTCGAAGAGTACCTCTATGCCAAGTTTTTGATATACCGCACCAATCAGGTCATAATCCCCTACTGACGCGCCACCTGTTGTCACCACCAAATCATAGCCGGTAGCCGTTTCTATTTTTGCCGCAATTTCCGAAATACTGTCTTGAGCGATTCCGCCAAGCACAGGTTCCGCTCCAGCACTCTGGGCTTGGGCGGCCAACATATAACTATTCGAATTGCGAATATGCCCCGGTACAAGCGGACTTTCAACATCAATTACCTCACTGCCGGTTGCCAGAAAAAATACCTGGGGCTTTTTATATACCCATGGCCTGGCATAACCTAGAAGCGCCAGAACGCCCATTGCCCCAAAATTAATAACCGTCCCCGGCTTAATTACTTCCTCAGAGCGGCGGATTTCCTCCCCCTGGCTGCAGATATTTTTATCCGCCCCGGCACCGGCAAATATCGCTACCTCGTCGCCATCAGCCGCAGTATCTTCCAACCGTACTACGCCCGTAGCACCCGGCGGAAGCGGTGCCCCGGTCATTATCCTAGCTGCAGTTCCAGGCCCAATTGCCACCTCTGACGTAGTGCCGGCCGGAATATTTGCCACCACCTTAAGCTTTACAGGTTTATCCATTGTCGCCTGACTTACCTCTGCGGCAATAAGCGCATACCCGTCCAACGGCGAACGGTCAAACGGCGGAAAGTCAGTAGCCGCAATAACTTTCTCAGCCAATACCCTCTTATGACATGCCCTCAGCTCTACTTGCTCTTTAGGCATCACTGCCGCCGCTTTTAATAGAATATCCTTTGCCACCTCAAGCTTTACTGCCAAAAAAATCCCTCCTTACAGCCTCACTGCTAATCTTCCTTATACTACTATCGCGCCATTCCTCGCGATTAGATATAACTTTCACCGCCAAACTAATCCCTTTTACTATATAGGCATTCTAATATTAGCATACAATGCCTATATTTTTCCATATATACTTCACAGTCTTTACCACTTTTGTGTGAATTTTTAGTTAAATTCACAAACACAGCTTGCCACCTTTAGCGCTTTCCAAATATCCATAATCACCGATAGCCTATGAATTTTTTTATTCATAGGCTATCGGTGATTATATTATCCATTCAATTCTAGTCCCTACCCCAGCTCCTTCCGTATACTATGTAACATAATCATCAGAAGAAGAAGCTTTACACCGCTGCCCATATAGAAGCTCATAAAGTTAATCAAATAACCGCATACCTCGTACTGCAAACAAAGTGTTATTAAGCAAAATACCCATAGAGTTAGAGTTTTCTACAGCTAAGTCAATTTTACCGTCACCGTCAAAGTCAGCCGCTGCTATTCCCACCGGCGAACCACCGACAGTAAACGAGCTGCTGGACCCAAAGCTGCCTGTTCCATCGCCCGGCGCCACACTGATACTGCCAGAAGAGTAGTTCGTCACAGCTAAATCAATTTTACCGTCACCATCAAAGTCAGCCGCTGCTATTCTCGCGGGCTGAGAGCCGACGTCAAACGAACTACTGACCTCAAAAGTGCCTGATCCATCGCCTAATGCCACGCTAACACTACTGGTACTCCAGTTTGCTACAGCTAAATCTATGTTCCCATCGCCATTAAAATCCGCCGCTACTATTCCTTCAGCAGTAGAACCGGTAGAAAAAGTACTGCTAACCTCAAAGCTGCCTGATCCATCGCCCAACGCCACGCTCATGTTACTGGAAGACTGACTTGTTAAAACTAAGTCTATATTACCATCGCCATCAAAATCAGCCGCTGCTACTCCAAAAACTCCGTTGCTGACGGTGAAAGAATTCGTCACAAAGCCACCATCCCCATTACCTAATGCTATAGTGACAGTTCCGGATCCGGAATTTGCTATAGCTAAGTCTATGTTACCGCCGCCATTAAAATAAGCCGCCGCTATTCCCACAGGATTAGAGCCGACGACAAATGAACTTGTCACAAAGGTACCGTCCCCACTACCTAATGCTATAGTAACGGTCCCAGCTCCGTAGTTTGTTACAGCTAGGTCTATGTTACCGTCACCATTAAAGTCAGCCGCCACTATTTCCGCTGGCCTAGTGCCAACTGTCAACGAACTGATCGAAAAGGTACCATCACCATTACCTAAAGCTATTCTAACAATATTCGAAGATATATCTGTTACAGCTAGGTCTATATTCCCGTCATTATTAAAATCCGCCGCCACTATTCCATATGGGCGTCCTCCAGCAGAATAAGACACCATCGGTAGAAAAGATACTGTCATTAGAGCGAACCTCCTTCTACAGCCACATTAATTCGCTTATATTATTCTATGCTCCATTTCATGCAGTGTTCCCCCCACCGCTCTGACCGCCATTACGCAAGTAAGTTCGAGTGTTATCGCCCTCTTTTATTTTCATATTTGAACAAATTTGAACAAATCCTTTTCTACCCATGTAACTATTTGCTTTTACTTTCGTAAAATACTATATAAAAATTTTAAGATCATAAAAGTACCCAAAAGAGGTGAAAAACCTGCAGCAACAAAAAAAATGGACTATATTAATCTACGCCAATGGCAACAATGAGCTTCAACCAGAAATTTGGCAATCAAAAATAGCGGCTGAGAACACCGGCTCCCACCAGAACGTTAACGTGGTACTACAAATTAGCCGGGAAAAAGATACGCTGGTTAGTATTCTTCGTCCATCTATATCCTTCCCATCGCGCGTAGCAAAATGGATCGGCACAAGACGTTACCTTATTGATAATGGTAAATCTACTCTATTAAAAGATTTAGGTAAAATCAATATGTCCAGCCCTGCCACCCTCTATGAGTTCACCAAATGGGCAATTCCCCTCTACCCAGCCCAAAATTACATGCTCATCCTGAGTGGTCACGGCTATCAATTTGTCGGAGCCATAACAGATTATAGCCAACACGCTCCCTTTATTATGGGTATTTCAGAAATGTGTACCGCAATCGAACGCGCTTGTAGCGAGTTAAATTGCAAAATCGATCTCTTAGTGTGTGATATATGTTATTTCAACAGCATTGAGGTAATGTACGAATTTGGAAAAAAAGAAGCTCCTGCCGTAAAAAATGTCCTTACCTATTTTTTAACCGGGCCTATCGCCGGACTTCCTTTAAATAGAATTATCCATACCGTCCAAACCAATTGTTTTGCCGACTTAAAAAATCAAATCGTAAACTTAACCCAAATCCTCCAAAATCCTGGCCATTTAGTCGCTTTCGAAATCAATTCAACTAAACTAGCTTACCTCAAAAATCTGTATAATAACTTGGCTGAACGCTACCTAGAAACAAACTCCGTTTTAAATCTTACTGCCTTACTTTATCACTCCAACCCCACTGATCATTGGCTTTCTACTTTTGTATCAGAAATAAAGTCCCATACCCTTTCCCTCGTAATCTCCCGTCCCCCGAATCTGGTTACCAACATCAACTTGCTCTTTGTCGCCAACTCTCCAACGCCCCATCAAGACAAGCTTGCTTTATACTCCAAACTAGCCTTTACTCAGAATAATGCTTGGCTAAACCTATTAAACAAAACTAAAGACTATTCGCCACCTAAGACAAATTACAATCATGAGTTGATTCCAACAAAGCTAGCCTTTGATGAAGTATTAACCTATATATCCATTATGAATCCAACTCTATCAAATGATCAAAAAAAAGTCATTTTGAGAAATTTAATCAATTATAAACAGTGGCTATGATAAATCAATATGTGCCATCAGCATTCCCATTCGCATATTATGTAACATAATAGCTATGGGAGGAAATCTAATGAGTAATTTTCACCAAAATAACCCTTGCTGTTGGGACTATGACGTCTGTGAATATAATGAGCTTGGATCAATCAGTAAAGAGGAAGAACATTTAAGAAATCAACTTCGTCTTTTATGGGAACAGCATATATACTGGACAAGATTAACTATCATCGGCATTGCCGATGATTCTCCGGATTTAGCCTTTACTACAAAGCGCCTTCTTCGCAACGCTAATGATTTCGCATTAGCCTTTAAGCCTTTCTATGGCACCAAAGCTGCCGGGGAGTTCGGAGAGTTGATAAAAGACCATCTGGTTATTGCCGCCAACCTTGTCAAAGCAGCTAAAGCCGGAAATAAAAAAGCAGCGGCTGATGCGGAAAAACTCTGGTATGAAAACGCTGATCAAATCGCCTATTTTCTAAATCGCATAAATTGTTACTGGGATTTAAAAGAGATGACGGCTATGTGGCACAAACATTTAGCCCTTACCAAAAATGAAGCTGTCGCGACGCTTTCCGGAAAATATGCAGAAAGCATCGCGCTATTTGACGAAATTGAGAACCAAGCTCTAATGATGGCCGATATGTTTACCAATGGAATTATAGCCCAGTTCCCTGCTATGTTTGCCTGCTAAATATAAGTTCGTTCTAAGTGTTATATAAACCTTAAACAAACGCGAAGTTGACCTTCAGGCCAGCTCCGCGTTTATTCACCTCCAGCCCCTTATTCCCCTTATCATCCCCATTTACAGTCATAACTTCTTCGCAATATTCCGCCTCCCGATTACGGTTTAAGATTTAACAAAAATACAACATTGAATTAACAAATTTCCCCGTAAACTGGAGCTATACTAAATACATAATTTGGAATTACCAAACCATTAACTTACAAAGGAGAATGAAAGCATGACAACCCTAATAAAGCCCTGTAAATCCATTCTTCTCGGAGGGATAGTGACATTTATGTTAACTTCAGCCCTTAACCTTTGGACAATGCCAGAAGTCTATGCTCAAATACCAATTAAAAACTTTGACTTAGAAGCCCATCGCGGCGGCAGAGATGCCCGCCCGGAAAATACGCTGATTTCATTTGCTTATGCTCTTGAATTAGGAGTAACAACCCTTGAAATGGATATGCAGCTGACCAGAGACGGACATATTGTCATAAGTCATAACCCAATCATGAGTCCAAATTTAACTAAAAGCCCGGATGGCAAATATGTCAAAGAAGGTCAATACGATATTCGGACAATGACCCTAGCCCAAATTAAACAATTTGATGTCGGTACCATGAATCCGGCCGCCGGCGACTACTTCGACAGCCATGGCAAAACCCAGGTGTCTGTACCGGGAACAACAATCCCTACTTTAGAAGAAGTATTTGACCTAGTCAATTCTTATGGCAACAATACCATAATGTTTAACATTGAAACAAAATCCTACCCTGATCCGATTGACGCCGCTTATAAAAACAATCCTGATCCTGCCGTTTTCGCCAAGAAAGTGTACGAAATCATAAAAAAATATCATATGGAAAATCGTGTAGCACTTCAGTCCTTCGACTGGAGAACACTGAAAGAAATGCATAAATTAGACCCTAATATCACACTGGTAGCTTTAAGCAACGAACAACCGTCCTGGGGACCCGGAGGCTGCTCCCTTAAAATCGGTGACAAAAAACCATCGCCTTGGTTAGCCGGACTAAACATAAACGACTTTAAAGGAGACTATGTCAAAGCAGCCAAAGCAATCGGGGCTGATGTCGTGTCGCCGTACTATGAAGAATTATCGCCAACACTGGTTAATGAAGCCCACGCTTTGGGTATGAAAGTAATACCTTGGACAGTAAACAACCTGCAAGATATGAATAACTTAATCGCTATGGGTGTTGACGGTCTTATAACTGACAAACCCTGGCAGCTTCGCGAACTCCTTATTAAGCGCGGCATCAAAGTAGCTACACCAACCATAAATCCTAGCAGCCCGTACCATACCGGAATCTCCCTGTCAACCACTGCTGGCGAAGCCCGACAATTGGCTGGCGGAGGCGATGCGGCTCACTGACAACTACATTCCAAAATCCCCGGCAAAAAGTAATAGATAAAAAGTATGGCGGCATAACAAACAGGCTATTGTTATGCCGCCATACTTTTTCATAAACTTAAATTAACATCAGACTTTTCATCTAATTAGTTTAGTGCTAAAATACAATTAACGGTAACACGAATTACCAAATTAGTAGCACGAATAAAATTAAGAAAGGTGGTTATGCAATATGCATATTCCCGATGGGTATTTAAGTCCTTCCACTTGTGCCACATTAGGTGTCGTCATGGTACCAATATGGTATCGAGCTTCCGCCAAACTAAAAAAAACTCTTGATGTATCCCGTATTCCCTTACTTGCAATGGGTGCTGTTTTTTCCTTTTTGATAATGATGTTTAATGTACCTATTCCTGATGGAACTACAGCCCATGCTATCGGTGCCACTTTAATCGCAATTGTTCTCGGACCATGGGCCGCAGCTATTTCCATGAGTGTCGCTTTAATTATTCAGGCACTTATTTTTGGCGACGGCGGAATATTGGCTATTGGTGCCAATACATTTAATATGGCATTTATCGCTCCTTTCACAGGCTACTATATATACCAGCTTATTTGCCGCAACACATCGCCTGGTTCAAAACGGCAAATAATTGCCGGAGCTGTTGCCGGATATATAGCCATTAATCTTGCTGCATTAGCGGCTTCAATTGAATTTGGCATCCAACCCCTCTTTTTCACAACAGCTGACGGTACACCTTTATATTGTCCCTATGGCCTTAATGTAGCGATACCGGCTATGATGATAACTCACCTTACCATTGCTGGAATTGTCGAAGGAATCGTAACCGCGGCAGCATTAAAATTTATTGCCCACCACTCATCAGATATGATGCTTACCCAAACCAAAATCGGCGAGGAGGCCTAACACAAAATGTATAAACACTATTGGCTTGTCCTATTAGTTCTTGTAATCCTTTCGCCGCTAGGTCTCTTAGCTGACGGTACTGCCTGGGGAGAATGGGATGCCGACGGCTTAAAAGAAACACTAGGCTATGTTCCTCAAGGCATGGAACAATTGGGAGACTTTTGGCAATCGTTATTTCCAGACTACAGCATGAATTTTTTAGGTCAAAGTACAATTAGTCAATATGCAGGATATATTTTATCGGCCATTATTGGTTCCGCTATTATATATGCGGCTATGATACTTATTACCAGATTGCTTGTCCGGCAAAAAAATAAACTTGTCTGTCAAAACAAATAGTAAATGCACTAATTGATGGAGGCGTCGTATTTTATGTCTTGGCCTAACGTTAAATATGATGTAGCCGGAAAATACGCCATAATCAGCGGCGGAACTTCTGGAATTGGTTTATCAACTGCCAAGCTATTGTTAGAAAACGGTGCCTATGTAATTTGTTTTCTTGCCTCCTCATGCGCTTCATACGTTACAGGAGCCATATGGTCAGTTGATGGCGGCCTGACGGCGCGTTAAAAAAAACAGTGCGTGACTAATTCTACCAAGACTCTGTCCAACCAATGCAATTACCGAAAAATATGGAACCCTAATCCGCAATAACGATTGCAAGCTATACGGTACAAATTTTAGTATGCTATAATATTTTTATCTCTCACATCTATCAAGATATTATCAGGCAGGAGGTAAAACAATAGTGTTCTTTGAAATTTTTCTTATTGGGATACTGGCAGGAATATCCCCAGGTCCTGACTTTTTTATTGTTATGAAAAATAGTCTTGAATACGGAAAGAAAATTGGTATTGCATCTGCTATCGGTATAGCAACCGCACTACTTATTCATGCATCCTATACCATATTCGGACTTGCCTTGGTTTTACAAAAATACATTTATATCTTTAAAGCTATCCAAATCTTGGGGGCTTGTTATTTGGCATACTTAGGAATACAGGCCATTAAAGCTACTTTTTCAAACAAAAAAATGGATTTTGACTATTCGCCAAATATCCACGACAATAAAACCGTCCTCCAAGGCTTTAATAATGGCTTTTTATGCAACATATTAAATCCAAAGGCTTTTTTGTTTTTCTTAAGTATCTTCTCGCAATTTATTACTCCAGCCACTCCGGGTTGGGTAGAATGGATATATGGCTTGGAAGTTGTATTAGCCGTCGGAGGGTGGTTTGTTATTCTATCAATAATGATTTCATCCGATTTTTTTCGGCAAATCTATCAAAAATCCCGTAAGTGGCTTGATAGGTTTTTGGGAGGCCTCCTACTATATTTTGCCTATAAAATCTCTAAATCTGTTTTTAACTAATAGAATACGGTAAATAATATCATCAACGGAAGGAGTTGTTATTTTATGTTTAACAATAATATATCGGATATTGTAACAATGCGGGAGGTGTGTACAAAAAATTAACTAGTATAAACCTCCCAAAAGTCACTATCTAACACTTTTGGAGGATTAAAAATTGCGCAAAATAGACATGAAAAATTGGGGACTCAGCCAAAAATTCGCTGCCGAGTCTGCTTATTATACCAACCTTTATATCGGGCGGGTAATTTCCCAATCCAAAGACCTCTACAAGGTCATAACAGCAAACGGTGAATTGACAGCCGAGATCTCCGGAAAATATCGTTTTGCTGTAAAAACTTTGTCTGATTACCCCGCAGTCGGCGACTTCGTTATGCTTGACCGCAATAATGATACCGGTGGAAATGCAATTATCCACCACGTCCTGACAAGAAAAAGCGCCTTTATCAGAAAAGCCGCCGGAACATCGAATAATGACCAGATTGTAGCGTCAAACATTGATACAGTATTTATCTGTATGTCGCTTAATAACGATTTTAACCTTCGCCGAATAGAACGCTACCTTGGAGTCGCCTGGGATAGCCGGGCAATTCCGGTCATCGTGCTTACTAAAGCTGACTTATGCGACGATCTCCCCCAAAAGATGGCAGAGCTTGCTACTGTCGCTTGCGGTGTTGATGTGCTGGTTACTTCAAGCATGAGTGAGGACGGCTACCTATCTGTCAAAAGTTACCTTGGCACAGGCAAAACCATTGCCTTCATCGGCTCGTCTGGTGTTGGTAAATCAACCTTGATCAATCGACTTATTGGCGAAACTGCACTTGAAACCAAAGAGACAAGAAACGATGATAAAGGACGGCATACCACCACCCGACGGGAACTCATTGTTCTTCCAAGCGGCGGCATCGTTATCGACACCCCCGGAATGCGGGAACTTGGTATTGAAAGCGCCGACCTATCAAAAACCTTTGCCGATATTGATGAGCTTTCAACAAAGTGCAAATTTCATGATTGCACTCATACTTGTGAGCCAAACTGTGCGGTACAAACGGCTATAAACGCCGGTTTGTTATCTTCAGATAGACTCGAAAATTATTTTAAACTAAAAAAAGAAGCAAAGTATGAGGGCTTAAGTTCTAAGCAGATTGAAACTGAAAAATTTTCCACAATGTTCGCCGAAGTAGGTGGAATAAAAAACGCCCGCAAGCTTATCAAAGAAAATAAAAAAAGGCGGGGTTTCTAATATATTATCCGCGCTTTGGTTACGTTCTGGCAAGCCGTCTTGGCATAATTGCCCACTTTGATGTTCCTGACGAAGTATTTATGGCGTATGAACTCACCCCAAATGCCTTATCCAAAGTAGAAGGTATTTTTGTAAATTCCAAAGAATTTCCTAATTAATTTCATCAATGCGACTGTCTCACTGAAATACCTGAGACAGTCGCATTTTCTGCTTACCATTCACCCCTTGTATCAAGGTTTAACCTTCTTAGTTAACATAATTTTTGAAGGAAATTACAGTTTTAGCAAGAATTATTATTTATAGTAGATACTAACCATTATTATTGATAAGTCGAAGGAGTTGTTTTTTTTGATATCTATCACTGAAATACAAGATATACTTGCCCATAGATATCCTTTTCTACTAGTTGACCGCATTACCGAACTCGAGCCAATGAAACGTGCAGTAGGCATAAAAAATGTTAATATTAATGAATCCTTTTTTCGGGGACATTTCCCCGGCAATCCTATAATGCCTGGAGCACTTATTTTAGAAGCAATCTCTCAGGTTGGCGGAGTCGCCATGCTTTATCCTGCTAACAATCGAGGTACACTGGCATATACTGTTGCAATTAATAGGACAAAATTCAGACATCCCGTAACACCAGGCGATCAACTACGCCTGGTAGCTGAAGTAATTCAGGCTCGCAGTAAAATGGTAAAAATATGGGGCGAAGCTTTTGTTGATGATAGAAAGGTTGTTGACGGAGAGCTTATGTTCCATTTTGACTCCAATATTAAGTAACTAAAAAAATACCCTTGCTCAATATTAGCAAGGGCCTGATTGGAAAAATATATCATCGGCGGACATTGCAGCATACTCAGCTAAAATATATGTCCGCCGTTGTTTTATGTGCTTATTATACTATCCATTTTTGGCAGAAATGTGACATTCGTGTGAAGGTTTTGCAACAAATAAAAGTGAGTATAAGTATTCGGAGGGGGTTATTACCCCCTCCGAATACTTATACTCACAAAACGCCTTTACTTCATACAACTATCGCCTATGCTTACCGCGTTTCCAAATTCAGCAGTTTGTCAGATTCCACCGAGTTTTCTTTGGCCGTCATTTCCTGCGGCGTTACCCGATAAACCGAAACCGCATTCCCGTCAAGCGACGAGCGATACTTCTCAATCAAAGTGCTGGTTAAAAGTTGACTGTAATACTTCGGCATATATTTATCCAGAAATTTCTGTAGAACCGTGGCAGCCTCTTCGAGGTCAGTCACCTTCTCAGCCTTGCCGAAAAGCATTACGCTCAGGTAAGCCGTATCAGCATGGCAGGGCACCGGATCAGTCACGGTGCCCTGTTCCTCATATATCGTAAAACAGACGGGCGGATTTTGGGAAAGGATATTCTCCTTTTTACCTGAACCCATGCCATGAAAATAAACAGAACCGTTGTGCCATATATAGTTCACCGGAACAGCGTACGGGAAAATACCACCTGCCATTCCAACCACACCAGTTCTCGCCCGCAAAAGAAACGTTTCGATTTTCTTCTGATCGGTACAGTTTCTCTTCGTATAACGAACCTGTTCCATCAAAGCTCCCCCTGCCGATACATTTTTTCCAGTTGCGTCAAAAACATATTCATCCACGCATTGTTCTGGGCAATATATTCAGGGTGCTCCAGCAGTTCTTCCGGCGTCTGCACATAAACGTCGGGAACCATCTCATCCCGGCAGTTTTCCACCAGACCCTCGATGATCGCCGGCGTGTTTTCCATATGATACTGAAACCCAAATACCCGGTCCTTATAAATAAAGGCCTGATGCTTGCAGGCATCGTTTTCGGCGATGCATTTCACTTCTTCCGGCAAAACACTGAAGGTATCCCCATGCCACTGGAATACTACCGGCTGGTGCGGGAAAAAAGAAAATAACGGTGATGACCTTGCTTCCTCGCTCAATCGAACTGGAAACCAGCCAATTTCCTTATAAGGATTTTGGGTCACCTTGCCGCCTATCACATCGGCAATCAATTGCCCGCCGAGACATAGGCCGATAATTACTTTCCCTGCAGCAATAGCTTCCCTGATGAACACCTTTTCATCAGCTAGCCATGGATAAATTTCTTCGTCATAGATATTCATTGGCCCCCCCATAACCACAAGCCAATCAAAATCATGCTGTTTTGGGAATGGGTCATTTTTGTATAACTGAGTATTTGTTATAACACAATCGTTTTCCTTTGCCCATATTAAAATACTTCCGGGATCTTCAAATGGAACATGTTGCAAATAGTGGAGTCTCATCGCTTTTTTCGTTCCTTTCATAACTGATCTGAAAAATAGAAAAAGTCAACCCATAGCGCGAGCTTGCACTCTGCTTAGTCGACACTTCATTGTACTAGCTATTTTATTATTCTTCCATCATCTTTGGCAAAAATGATCCGCTTCAACATGGCACGCCTTAGCCACCAATTTGGTTAGAACAGGCAGCATATTTCTGTCGATACCGGTGTCATGCCCATGGAGATCTGTCAATACAGCAAAAACTTGCTCTAGCGTCGCATTGCCAGCTCGCTCTCCAATCCCGCCTACTGTGACACTTACCATCTGCACACCAGCCTGAATGGCAGCTACCGTATTGGCAGTAGCCAGCCCGAAATCATTATGAACATGAATCTCCAAGGGAAGAGCACATTTCTTCCTAAGACTCTGCATGACTTCATAGGTCTCCAGCGGTTCCAATCGCCCTACCGTATCAGCATAACGAATATATTCCGCCCCCGTCCGGGCAGCAGCCTCAGCCACTTGCAAAAAGAATTTCTCATCAGCTCGCGACGCATCTTCCGCTCCCACCGATATACTGCAGCCAAAACTGCGGGCATAGATTATCGAATCAACCATTTGCTGCAGAACGGCTTCCCTGGTTGTTTTCAATTTATATTGAAGATGCAAATCCGACACCGGCACCGAAATGTGGATAAAGGAAAACCCACACTTAACCGATGTCAGAATGTCTTGCTTGACAGCCCTGTTCCAGGCGATCACTCTTGCCGATAGGTCGGCGTCTACAATTGCCTGCAGTGCACTTTGTTCTTCTACTCCCATCGCCGGAGTTCCTGCTTCAATGGCAAATACACCAGCCTGGTCAAGCGCCTCAGCAATGGTCAGTTTTTCCGTCTGGGAAAACACCACACCAGCCGCTTGTTCACCATCACGCAAGGTTGTATCAACAATTTTTATCTTCATGACGCTGCTTCGTGCGCCAGGCTTTGTAATTGCCTATCCGAAACCGGCGCTTTCTGCCGGATTGCCAGCCCCCGGACTTTTTCCAGCACCTCTGAAACTGCCGTGGGCTGAAGGGAAATATTCATTTCTTTAATTTTAAACTCAATCGCCGCTTTCCCTGAATGTTTGCCAATAATAATTTTCCGCGACAACCCCACAGTCTCCGGCGTAAAGGGTTCATATAAATCACTTCTTTTATTCACGCCATCCACATGAATACCCGATTCATGAGCGAAAATATGCGCTCCGATAATTGGTTTTGTAAAATTCACCGTCTGACCAGCATAGCTGAGTATCTCTCCACAGCATTCTGCCATATTCCCCGGTATATCTAGCGGAAACTTCAGCAAGTACCGCGCACTCATCAGCACTTCTTCAAACGCAGGATATCCGCCAACCCCGCCAACAGCAACTGCGATATGACGCACGCCGCTTTTTATAGCGCCCAGAGCATTTCCCGTTGCCAGCCCCTTCCCATTGCTTCCATAGTACTCCACACCACAGGGTATTTCCTGCTGCAAATCAAGCAGCCGCCAATAAGTAGCGACCGAATCAAGTTCACTTTTACTATCATCAAAAACAATACTGGTTATACCGTACTCCTTCACAATCCGGCAAATATGGCGCACCTTGCTTGCCGGATATTCGCAGTTGCCTATAATATGAAGCGCGACATTCATTTCCCACTCACGTGCTTGCCTTAGCGCTTCTCCTGTCAAAGCAGGCATTTCGTGTATAGCGTTATCGTCCAGGCTTACTTTGATGTTACAACAACCCAATTGATGAGCCGCAGCAACCTCTTTGGCAGTAGGCTGAATACCGATTCGGATATCCTCTGCCCTCACCGCCGCATAGCGCAAAACAGCCAAAAAAGACTGCAAGGTCAAATCGAAAATAACTGGTGACATGGTTGCGATTTTCCGTTTTATAGCTATGAATTCAGCAATATCCAAGGATTGGGTTTCTAATGCATAGCCCAGGGTTTGGTCAATAAACATAAACTCCTCTTTCATCCTACCCCCCTCTTTCCTTTACATTTTATCGCACCCTAGATGGCTTTTAATCTAGCCCCCGGCTGATCCGCCGCACGGCGCAATTGATGAAAGGCATAGAGTAAGCCTTCTTCGACGCTGGCACAAGATTCTACCACAAAGACACCCTGTTCCTTTAACCGCTGTTGTGCATCATGACCTATCCGCATAGTCAATACAGCATCACAATCTGCAATCCCTTTAATAACTGTCTCCTTTAGCTCTTCAGTCTCAGCACAACTTGCCATCCCTAGACAATATTTTGGAGTAAGTCTAGTCTCAATGAACTTAACATCCATACCATCTGTTTCATAAATATGAAATTCTTCGGCATGACCATAATGCAAATCAACCAAGTTCTTATATTTGGAAGTCACAGCCACTTTATACGCCTTGGCCCGCTGGTTACATTTTTTTATAACATCCGGCTTGGTATTACGGAACTTGTGCGACTGATCTTCCGCTAAAAGCCCGATGGCATCGGCCCGGCATTGCTGGCAGTGACGCATTTGTGGCAGCTCGCTCTGGCACAAATCCCTCATGCCAGTCACTTCCTGCATACTGGTCTGGGGAAAATTCTGAAATACGCTGCCGGGAGCCGGAATTAACGGCATAATATTTGTCATCAAAGCTCCCAGGCTCTTTACCTTTTTTACTACTTCCGGTATATGTTCACCATTAATATCATTAATCATAACAATATTGACCTTTACCAGGATGCCGTTATCAGCCAAAAACTTAATCCCGGTCAGCTGGTTGTGAATTAAGATTTTAACGCCAGCTTCCCCCTCATAATACTTACCCTGGTAATGAATATGATGATAAATTTTTACCCCTATAGCTGGCTCCAAACAGTTTACAGTTACTGTTACATGCTTAATTCCCAAGTTAATAATATCTTGACCGTATTGAGGAAGCATCAAGCCATTAGTCGATAAACAAAATATCATTTCCGGCGATTTTGCCTTGATTAACTCAATACTTTTTTTTACAGTCTCCCAATTCGCCAAGGCATCACCAGGACCGGCAATTCCGACAACACTCAAATGAGGGATTGCTTCTTTTACCCGTATAAACTTTGCCAGACTCATTTCAGGAGTCAATACTTCACTTGTCACACCAGGACGGCTTTCATTCACACAGTCATACTTTCGATTACAGTAGTTGCAGCTAATATTGCAAATCGGCGCCACCGGCAGATGCATTCTGGCAAATTTATGCTGGGCTTCAAAAGAATAGCAAGGATGTTTGGCAGTAATTTTTGCTAATTCTTCTTCCATATTTCGCTCCCCCCTTTCATTCCGGTATAAACTCACCCTTCTTTTTTAGCGTTGTTATAAGCAGCTCTAATTGATGAAATTCTTGTTTCATCAAACAGTTGCCGCACTTCATTACACATGGAAAGAACTCGATTCGTATCAGAGGTTTCCGGCATCCCGTGATAATAATTTTCAAGCGAACAAATACCAAATATTTGATCCAGCGATCTTATTTCCTTATTTAATAGCGGAGGAACGTCAATAATGGTTTCTACTTCGTCCATCAGGCAAGTATAATTGTGATTTCCCGGCTCTGCACCATATAACTCACACAAAGCAATAAGATAGTTTTCAAGCGCAACGGAAGCTACATTGAAAACCACACTGGAACACTGCCCTTCACCCAAAAATTGCTCCGCTCGGTAATGGTACATCTTTGCACTCCGATAATTTGCTTCAAATGCCTCTAAATCGATTTCATTCCTATCCTTCATTGTTCTATCCTCTTTTAATATGATTCTGCCAGAACCTGATAAATGAGACTTAATTCAGGTGGGGTTTTAACCCCATCTGAATTTCAGTCGAATTAGCCAGGGAATTAGCCGTTCTTTACTCCTAGACTAAATACGCCTTACCAAACATTGAGAATCCATTCCTTATTCTTCTTATACTCCATATCGGTAAACAGCGTATTCGCCATTGCCTCAGCAAGCCATATCGCGCCTGCGTAACCAACGACTGGATGGCGGTACAGTCCCGCACGGTCATAAGTTGGAAAACCAACGCGTACCATCGGGATATTATTGTCAATCGAAACGAACCGCCCTTTAGAATGACCCAGAATTAGATCAAGTTCAATTCCCTCGTTCTTAATCCGGTTTTCCAATTCCCACAAATCCGCATTCATAATGATCTGCATATCATAATCGACGTTCTCCTGAAGCGCCTTGATCCGGGGATCGTTCGGATAAGCCGTGTTGTCGTCGCCGAGCAAGAGAAGCACCGGCTTCATTTCCAAATCAAGACAGAATTCCGCAAGACCGATGACAAGATCAGCATTGCCGTAGATGGCGACTTTCTTGTCAGCTAAAAACATATGCGTAAGATCGGTCAGCGCATCGATGGCCAGTCCCCGCTCGCGAACAAGCGACTTAGGAATAGGCTTGCCGGTCATTTTTTTCACGTTCTGCAAAAAAGTATCGGTATTGCGAATCCC
>JAGGAC010000005.1 GCA_017889635.1 Bacillota bacterium
GTAAGATACCATCAAGCTCAACATCCAGGGACCGAAAACTACCATCGCCACAAAAACGGCAACAATCTTAGGAATAAAGCTTAGAGTCTGTTCCTGGATTTGGGTGGTGGCCTGAAATATGCTGACCACAATCCCCACTAAGAGACCTAAACCCAGCATTGGAGCCGATATCAGCATGACCATCAATAGCGCATCGCGCCCAATTTGTAACGCTAGGTCACTAGACATCGTTACCCTCCTCTAATTAAAACTGGCGACCAATGAACGAATTACTAAATGCCAGCCGTCAACAAGGATAAATAGCAATATTTTGAACGGCAGTGAAATCATTACCGGCGGCAGCATCATCATCCCCATTGACATCAATGTACTGGCCACCACCATATCAATGACAATAAAAGGGATGTAAATTAAAAAGCCAATTTGAAAAGCTGTTTTAAGTTCGCTGATGACAAATGCCGGTATTAAAGTAGTTGAAGGTATATCATCCTGTGAATTAGGACGCGGCATTTCGGAAAGATTAACAAATAGCGCTAAATCATTTTCACGGGTTTGTTTAAACATAAATTCACGCATAGGTTTCATGGCTTCGGTCATTGCTGTTTCCTGGGTTATGCTTCCCGCTAAATAAGGCTGCATAGCGTTATTATTGACCTGCGTGATATACGGTGACATAGTAAAAAAGGTCAAAAATAAGGACAAGCCAATAAGCACTTGGTTAGGCGGCATTTGTTGGGTAGCCAAGGCGCTGCGTAAAAATGAAAGCACTACAATAATTCTAGTAAATGAAGTCATCATTATTAGAATTGACGGCGCCAGCGTCAGCACTGTCAACATAAATAATATCTGTAGACTCAAGGCAACATCTTTTGGATTATTAGCAGCTTCGACTCCAATATTAATACTTGGTATAGGAATTATCGGCGCAGCATATGCAGTTGCATCTGAAAGCAAGAGGCCAATAATTAAGCCAAAGCACAGTAATCCTTTATAGCGCTTAAGCACTGCTTTACCTCTTCTCGTTTATTTGTCTTTACGACCATAGTTGCCAAATACCCCCGGAAACTTCTCCGACATATGCTGGAGCGACGTCAAGTGTTTCTGAAATACCATTTCAAATGGGGCAGCGGTCTCTACCGTTTGCAACACTTTTAGCTTCTCAATTTGCTGTAGATCAACTATCTCTTGTAACAAATTGATGTTATGGTCAGTTACGCCTAGAACCAAAAACCTTCCCGCAACTTCAACCACATGGACAGCACGGTTTTGCCCTAAAGAAATAGTAACGCAAATCTTGTTATCACCGCCTAAAGTAGTACTGCCCATCCGTTTACCTAAAAAGCGAGATGTACCATAAGCCAGAGCAAGTACAACAATGAATGTAACAAGAAGTGTAAAAAGATAGGCAATGGTCGAAAGCCATGAGGACCCAGCAGGCTCAGGTTCCTTGTAATTAAGATAGTTAGCTGATTGCTCTGCAGCCAAAGCCGGATGAGCCAACGCCACTCCAACTAACAGTACGATAACGAGGATTAGAGGCCAACACTGAGTTTTTTTCATAATTTATCCGACAACTTTACGTATTGCTTCCAAAACCCGATCAGGCTGGAAGGGCTTTACAATAAAATCTTTCGCTCCAGATTGAATAGCCTCAATAACCATCGCCTGTTGTCCCATAGCACTACACATTATAACTTTGGCATTCGGATCAATACCCTTAATTTGTTTCACAGCCGTAATACCATCCATCTCCGGCATAGTAATATCCATTGTCGTCAGGTCTGGTTTGAGTTCCTGATATTTTTCAACCGCCTTTGCTCCGTTTTCCGCCTCTCCCACTACTTCAAAACCATTCTTAGACAGAATATCCTTAATCATCATCCTCATGAAAGCCGCATCGTCAACAATCAATACTTTAGTTGCCATTTTAATACCTCTCCTATCAATTAATTTTTATATTATTGCAGTGCGGTGCGGTCGAGTTGACCAATAATTTCGGTTATTCTTACCCCGAAGTTCTCGTCAATTACTACAACCTCGCCTTTGGCGATAAGTTTGCCATTTGCCAGTATATCCACAGGTTCACCGGCAAGTTTGTCAAGTTCAACAACAGAACCAGGGCTAAGTTCTAGAATATCCCGAATGAGTTTTTTCGTCCGCCCCAGTTCAACAGTCACCTGAAGTGGTACATCCATAATCAAACTTATATTTGCATCAATAGCCGGCATATTTGCCGGAGTAAACGAAGTGAATTGTGCAGGTTGTACAGTAACATTGCCCTGATGTTGAACATAACCAGATGGCTGCGCCACCATTGGTTGAGGCATAGATTGCGTAGCCGGAGGAGTCGGAGGAAGAGTCGTGATTGGAGGTTGAGTCGCCTGAGGCGCTGGTTTAACTTGAGGAGCAGCCGTTTCCACAGACTTCAAGAGATTCCCTACTAATTCTTGGGCTACAGGAATAGAAACAATCTGCATGATTTCGCTGTCAATAAGGTCTTCCACCTCCATTCGGAATGACACTTCAACAACAGTTTCGTCCTTTACAGGCATACCTTCCAAATCCATATCAGTACCAAAATCCACAATATTACAGTTCGGTGGGGCTATATCAATTTTTTTCTTAAAAATAGTGGACATTGAGGTCGCCACAGCCCCCATCATCTGGTTCATGGCCTCAGAAACTGCGCTCATGTAAAGTTCATTTAACTCGGTAGGTGGATTGGATCCATCGCCGCCCATCATCAAATCAGCAATAATAAGCGCATCCTCCTGGCGCATAGCCAAAAGGTTAGAGCCAGTAATTCCAACAGTATAACCAACTTCAATTATGAGATAAGGCATTGGATACTTGTGTTTAAATTCATTTAAATTAGTGACGTTCACCTTGGGAGTGGTAATTGACACACGTCGTGAGAGCAAAATTGACAAGGTAGTTGCCGCACTACCCATTGAAATGTTGCCAATCTCACCCATAGCATCCTTTTCAATATCACTAAGGGCATCGCCCTGCACTGCTGCGGGTTCTCCGCGCAGCAACGCGTCTATTTCTTCTTGAGATAAAAAACCGCTATTCATCGCCATCCTCTCCTTTCGCAATAATTTGACTTATCTGCACCGCTAGTTTTTTTCCGGCTACGCCTGGTTTGCATTTGAACTTCGCATTTGTTCCAATAATAACACTAAGATCATCATTAGTTCTTGTTTCAAGTTGCATTACGTCTCCTACAGCCAAATTCAAAAGTTCATGAACATTTATATTGATGCTGCCAAGTTCAACAATCATCGGAATCAAAGATCTTTCAAGCTTGCGCTGTAAAGCGCTGATAGTATCATCCGACGTCTGTTTTGACACAGACGAAGCTACCCAAAAGGTTGTCGACAATTTAGACATAATCGGTTCCAACACCAAATAAGGAATGCAAATATTTATCAGCCCCTCGGCTTGGCCAATTTTGGTCTGAAGAGTGACAATAACAACCATGTCATTGGGTGGCACTATCTGGGTAAATTGCGGATTAGTCTCTATTACCTCCATTTTGGGTTCAATGAGGATAAACTGTTTCCACGCTTCTTGAAAACTTTCGAGAGCCTTTGTTATAACCTTCCTAATAATGGCTTCTTCAATATCGGTTAATGATCGTGTTTTAGTCGGAGCACTCCCCATTCCACCAAACAGTCGGTCAATTATTGCAAATACAATATTAGGATTAACTTCAAGAAGTACTGTTCCTTTTAATGGCCGCATTTGAAAAATACTGATAACACTTGGGTTAGGCAACGACCGAATAAATTCTTCATAAGTCAACTGATCAACCGAAACCACATTAATATGGACAAAGGTTCTTAAAAGCGCAGCCAAATAAGTATTAAGTAATCGAGCAAAATTTTCATGTAACATATATAAAGTGCGAATTTGGTCCTTGGAAAATTTATCAGGACGTTTAAAGTCATATAGCTTGATTTTTTTCTGATTTTGCTCAACTTTCATATCCTCGGCTGATACAATGCCAGTCGATAAGGCGGATAAAAGTTCATCTATTTCTGATTGGGATAAAACATCAGGGCCCGCCACCAAAAAGTACCCCCCCTTCGCACTGGCCTATCCTACTGCAAAACAAAGCTTGTGATATAAACATCCATAACCACATCTTTTCCCAAGGCCTTATTTACTTCATTTTTTATAAGTTCTTTTAACTGCTCTTGTTTTGACGGTTCAAAGTCTTCTAGCTTTTGTGACCTGAGAACATAAACGACTGAATCCTGTATCTTAATTTCCTCAGGAGATTGCGTTTTTCCTCCCGATTCTTGTGTTTTCGTGTCAGTTTTTAGCTCCAGCGCCAAGCCAATTTTTAGATACCGTCCACTATTAAAGCCCCCAATATTAATAATAAGTCCGTCTTTAGCGTCACCAACCTTCATAAGTACACCGGGTTCGCGGACTGCCGCCTTGTCATGGCTTTTTTCACTCGAAAATTTAGTTACGACATAATAAGAAATCCCACCCGCAAAAATACAACATATAACTAGTATCATAACAATCATCATCATGGGAAATCCTTTTTTTTCTTTTTCAGCCATGTACAGTACCTCCTCTTTTTACCACTAAAAAACCCGTTGCTAAAAATCCTATTTTTCTTTATTACTTTGCTTTATACGGTCTCGCGGCGGAAGAAAAGCTTCAAGTTTTTCTTCAACAATACGCGGATTATCACCAGCTTGTACCGAAAGGATGCCTTCCAAAGCTACCTCATAAACAACAATTTGGTTTGCACTACGATTTTTTAATTTGGCGGCAATCGGCAAGAAAAAAACATTGGCGCTTCCAATACCGTAAAGTGTTGCTAAAAACGCGGTAGCAATTGCCGGTCCTAGTGCATCGGCGTCTTTTAGACTACCCAAGACATGAACCAGTCCCATTACAGTACCAATAATACCCATAGTAGGAGCATAGCCTCCCGCTGCATCAAAAATGCTGGCGCCTTTATGGTGACGTTCTTGAATAAATGCCAATTCGGTTTCCATTATACTACGCACCAGTTCGGCATCAGTACCATCAATGACAAGTTGCATTCCTTTACGCAAAAACTTATTATCAATTGTAGCGAGATCATCCTCCAAAGCAAGCAGCCCTTCCTTGCGCGCTTTTTCGGCAAACTTAACCACCAAGGCGATTAGTTGCATAACATCGTAGTCTTCCTCGAAAAAGGCGATACGGAGCAACGTTGGTACGTTTTTTAAATCTTTGACTGAAAAACCGATAGCCGTAGCGCCAACAGTACCACCAAAGATAATGATAAAAGCAGGCAAACTTATCATACTGGCGAGATGGCCGCCTTCGACTACAACTCCTACCAACAATCCGCCTATGCCTATAATTAAGCCTAGCGTTGTTGTTAAATCCATATCGCGCACCTCACTTATCGTGAATTACGATAAAGGGCTCTACGATACTCCATTACTCGGCGAACCACTTCATCCATGGACTCGTTTACAATTAGTTTTTTGCCGCTAGTAAGTGTAATAACAGTATCCGGAGTTTCTTCTATCGTCTCAATCAAATCAGCATTAATAACAAATTCATGATCGCGAGTTTTAAACTTTGTAAGTTTAATCATTTTATTCCTCCATAAAACGAGGGATTAAGGGGGGAAATCCCCCCACGCCCTACATGTTGCTATTAGCGTTTCAGATTGGCAAGATCCTGCAGCATCTCATCAGTTACAGTAATGATTTTAGAATTAGCCTGAAAACCACGTTGAGTAATAATCATGCTGCTAAATTCATTCGCCAAATCAACGTTTGACATTTCCAGTGTACCAGGACTAAAAGTCCCTCGTCCTCCGACTCCGCCCTGGTCGATAGCAGCTGTCCCTGAGTTGCTCGACTCTATAAACATGTTACTGCCTACTTTAGTCAGACCAGCAGGGTTTTCGAATATTGCCAGTGCTACTTTTCCCATTACCTGGCTTTGCCCATTATCAAACCGTCCCATCAAACTGCCGTTAGGATCAATAGAAACATTCTGCAGTGTTCCAGATTTGTACCCATCAGAATCTCCCACCAACGTAGCATCTCCAGCATACTGGGTAATTCCGGAGAAATCAGGAGTAATAGTTACTGCAGCAGCAGGGTTTCCTGGAGCGGCCGGAGTTACAACAAAGCCAGCTGCAGCAGCTCCGCCAGCAGTCAATGTACCATCAGCATTAAAGGTAATTGTGTACGGACCGCCAGTCACAGTTGAAGTTGCATCACCAGCGGCAACAGCCATACTCCAGGTACCAATACCAGTCTTGGTAAAAGTGCATGATACATTATGAGCACTGCCATTGGTATCATACGCAGTAACTGTTTTTGACAAAGATTTTCCGATATCTGCAGCAGCATCAAGATTTTTAGAAAACATTGCCTTAGAAGAAGCTTTAGGGGCCATAGCAGTCCCCACCGGCACCTGTAGTGGACCTAGTGAAGTACCAACCGTGCCGTTGGTGCCTTGATAACCCATAACCTTAAATCCAGTACCCGGCACAAGGAAATTACCCTGCTTGTCAAAATCAAAATTTCCAGCACGAGTATAAATATTATTCCCGGAGGAATCATGAAGAACAAAGAAGCCTTGTCCCTGTATCGAAAGATCGGTCAGCTTGCCGGTTGGCTGAAAGCTGCCGTCAGTAAAAATAGTGTCAATACTGGCGATACCCACACCGAGTCCAACCTGCATTGGGTTGGTCCCCCCCCTATTACCCTGAGCGGAAGCTGCTCCTTGCAGGGTTTGGCTGAGAACATCCTGAAAGTTAGTGCGGCTGGACTTAAACCCCACGGTATTAACATTAGCAATATTATTGCCGATTACATCCATACGAGTTTGGTGGTTCTTTAGTCCGGAAACCCCGGAAAACAACGAACGCATCATAATTATTCGACCTCCCTAAATTATAGGCTTTTAGCGGGTAGTGGCTGTGTCAATCATTCAACAGCCTGGGCTTCCTCAAGAGGTCCAGCCCTATACAATTACCGCACTATCAATATTAGTAAACACATTGTCTTTAACACTAGCCCCATCCATTGCCGTAATAACAGTTCGGTTTTTCACGCTGACAACTAAAGCTATGTTATCCATCAGTATAAGCGAGTCCTTGGAGCCTTTTTGCGCAGCTTTTTCCACCGCACCGCTGATTTTTGCCAGCTCGGCGTTACCTAACTTAATATTGCGAGTCGCCAGCCGCTCTATAGCATGCTGAGAAAATTTTAAGCCAGTAAGCTCTTGTTCCAGTATTTGCCCAAAGAGCTGTTCGTTTCCAGCGGCAGGTTTTGAACTATTAGGAGTTTTGGGCGCATATGCTGGCTTGCCCAAGGGAATAACCGGCTGTTGGGGATAATAAATACGGTTGTCGGCCATAACCTACCCTCCTATTTAGTTTTAGCTTCAACTACCTTGGCCTGCTCTATTTGTTGGTTAGAATTTTGTACGCCATGTACGTCAGCTAAATCTACAACTTGCCCTTCAACAATAAGTTTTTTAACCCCATTAACATCTTTAACATCAATCACATTTGCGGTTTGCGGTGTACCCATATTTCCGTTCCAGGTAACTTTTTGACCAATCAACTCCAACGGATTATCAGGCACCTGGCCAGAAATGCTCTTAAGATCTATCTCGACGTTATCCATCGCAAGTTTTGGTTGACCATCAACAATTTTAACGGACTTTACTATTCCATTACGAATATCACCATCACTTATTGCCCAGGTTACAGCTTTACCGATTAAGCCAGTAGCTTGATTTAAAAGTGAGGTAGTATTCAAATTATGCATTTGCTCAAGACTTGAAAATTGAGCCATTTGCGAAACGAATTGCGTATCATCCATTGGCTTAAGCGGATCCTGATATCTTAGTTGCGTCACCAATAGTTTTAGGAAATCGTCTTTACCCATTTCCTCATTTTTCTTAGAACGAGAAGATTGTTCAGCAGTTTGGGCTGCATTTGCTGCTATTGGTCTGGTAACTGTTGTCAAGTCATCACCTCCAATTTTAAATTCTGTAATCAATGCCTGATGATGCGATATGATTTTTAGAAGCAGACGCCGCTACCATTTCAACAGTATTCAAAAACTCTTTACTATCCCGCGACTCTGCAGTAATTGTAGCTGGCTGTTCTTGATATTGGGACTGGCGCTGATGGCTATTGCCAAAAGATTGATTCATGGAGGCATATACACCAACTTGATCAACTTTTAGTCCCTGATTAGAAAGCTCTTGTCTTAGTTGCGGCAATGAAGACTCAATGGCGCTACGAACCTCTGAATTGTTGGATAAGAATGTGGCACTAACAGCACCATTTTCAACCACAATTTTCAGCGTCAGTTCTCCAAGATGTTCAGGCTTTAATTTAATTACCATTTCCGAATTGTTTGGACGGTTTATTACTTTAGCCTGCTCAACGATCTGCCCAAGGACATTATAGCGATCAGCAGGTGCTTGAGGCAAAGCATCTGCTCGTGCTACATTAATAGCTTCAGCCTTAATTCCTTGATGCTGATCAAGGATACTGGAAAAAGGAGTCGTTTCACCCACATTTTCTTTAGGCTTGCGAATAAGTTCAGTCTTATCAGTTAAAGTATCCGCAGTCAAACCAGATTCAGCGTTTCCATTACTACCAGAACTAGCAGCTGTATTGAGTTGCATAGCTGTTACTGGTGTTTCCAGATCACCAGGACTAAAATCGCTTATCGGACTTTCCTGATTTTGCCCCAGAACAAGGGAAGCATCCAGGACTTGAGACGTTGACTGTTCCATTGGATTTATTTTTTTGGTCAGACCTAAATCATCTTGATTGACTAGCGAATTAAGCGTCGGCCTACTAGCAGCATCCGCTATTTTTGAAACCGAATTCAACTGTAACTCCTTATCTTGGGGTATATTACTAACCAATAACTCATCGCCCAAAATAGGCTTTTCAACCACTTCTGGAATTACCTTATTCAATGCACCTTGCGGCTTAATAAGATTCTCGCTATTAACAGGGCTCTGAGCTATAACCATACTTAACCTTGGCGCATTTTGTACTAAGGTAGGCGGCTCTTCAGGTTTTAACTGAACACTCACCATCGGCGGTTTTGGGCTTTCAATCATACTAACTGTCCTAGCCACCATAACCGGAGCTATATTTTGCTCCTGCTTAGAAACAATTGCTGAAACTGACGGATTAGGTTGGTCTTCAGCCTGCTTGGCAACCAACACTGGTTTAACCAGTGAGACAACGCCTCCTAGTCCGGCCACCAGAGCATTATCGACTTGATCTGTTGTTTTCTTATCTAAACTACCTTTTTCAGCCTCAACAAGATCTGGTGAAGCTTTTACGCTCTCTGCCAACACACTGTCAAACTTTTTCCCGTTTTGTTGTCCTTTAGCAGCAATATGCGACTTATTGACGGAAGAACGCACTGGTGCATTAGTCAACGGAATATCGTTAGCCACCGGCAATACAATTGCCTTCATCTATTCACCTCCTTTCAAGGAAATATTTATACTAAAAGGCCAATTAATTGCCTTTAAGCATCATTTTCGTCAAACTGGCAGCCTTTTCTGGACCAAGCTGAGCCATTATTTTTGCCACTTGCTCCTCGTCCATTTTATTAAAAATTGCCACTATAGTTGAATTATCCAGTTGGTTTATGATGACTGCAGCCTCATCCGATTTCATTGTTCCCAGCAGGCGGGCTGTTTTTGATAGACGTTTTGCCTCATCCTGCTTTGCTTTTTCCATAATTTTAGCCATTTCTTCAGCATTTGTCGGTTGATTCAATGGCTGTGCTGCAACAAGTGTCTCAGGTGCAGACGTTTGTCCCGCATTAGGAGTAGTTACCGACTGTTGCTGTTCATCTTTAGAAGTAGGACTATCCAAATCCACAAGATCAAAATTAGTTGACTTTCTGGGAAAATATTTGCCAACTACAGGATAATCATACATCTTATGCTTTTGAGCCAAATCAGCTATATCAATAAATTTCAAGTATATACCGGCAGCAACACCGCAGCCAAGTAGAATAATAAGTACAAGTACCACCAGAAAAATCTTCATTACACTTATTTTTTTAGTTCTATTTTTTACTTGTGGTTCAGTTGCTTGGGGTTTCTTTATATCAGCCATACATTAATGCCTACCTTCACTTATAAGTGACATAAAATAAAATTAGGCTTTATTTGCCAAAACCTTATTTACGTAGTTTTGAGTTTCAGCATAAGGAGGAACGCCGCCATACCGTTTTACCGCTTCAGGACCAGCATTATATGCGGCTACAGCTTTTCTGGGATCACCATTAAATGTAGCAAGCAGTTGTTTAAGATAGCGAACCCCACCATCAATATTTTCCTTGGGATCACGAATATTGTTAACCCCTAAACCCGCGGCAGTTTCCGGCATCAGCTGCATAACGCCTGTCGCACCAACCGAAGAAACAGCATTCGGGTTAAAGTTGGACTCAGCTTCAGCTACTGCCAAAGCCAACTTAGGATCAACATTGTATTTAGCCGCAGCTTTTCGGACAAGTCCAGGAATATCTGAGCCATAATCATTTTGTCTGGCAGGTCCTCCTACAGCTTCTTGCATCTGGACTTTTCCTAATACTTCGCCAAAATTACCTGCCGGAACACTATTAAATTGTTGAAATCGATTTTGTATTTCATTTATACGACTAATGACTTTCTGTACATTTTGCATATAAAACAACCTCACTTATTGCGGGAAAAAACCTGTAATCCCTGTTCATCAATAAATTTTTGTTCTTCTTTTAAACATTCGGTCTGATACTCTAACATGCGCTTTTCCCGTAATTTTTCCACCAGTTTACGAGCTTTTACAGCTTGCTCCAGAGAAGCAAGACATTGCTGAAAGGCGCTTTGGGCAAGCTCCACTCGCTCTTGTTGAATAGAAATATCTCCTTTTAGTTTATCGTGATAATTATGAAAAACATTAAAGGTTGAAATACCTACCCTTTCATTTTGGCAGTTGCGAAACTTATTAATATGCTCAGCAAGTCTTGTTTTTAGTAATTCCAGTTGTTCCTTTTCAGCCATAAATTGAGCTGTCGCTTCAGCCAACTTTACCTGAAGCTGCTCTTCTTCCATTTTGCGAACTTTAAGCAGCGTTTCAAGGCTAAAGTGAAATGCCTGCATAACGCCCTCCTGCTAACAAATTAGCTTGTAAAAGATAACAACTGAGCATAGGTTTCATCAAATTGAGTTTGCTCGAAAACACTTTGTTGAAGAAATTCCCGTATTTGAGTAATCATTGCTATAGCCTTGTCAATACGAGCATTACTTCCTGGCGCGTAAGCACCAATATTAATCAAATCTTCCGCCTCGCGATATACGGCCATAAGCGACCGAAGTTTCTGAGCTGCAGTCCAATGATCTTTTTCTACCACTTCAAGCATCAGTCGGCTTACACTACTCAAAACGTCAATAGCCGGATAGTGGTTTTGATCAGCCAGTTTACGCGCCAATACAATATGACCGTCGAGAATGCTTCGCGCAGCATCGGCAATCGGTTCATTCATGTCGTCACCATCCACCAGAACAGTATAAATGCCAGTAATTGACCCTTTATCAGACGGTCCGGTGCGTTCCAGCAGTTTGGGAAGTAAAGCAAAAACCGATGGAGTATACCCTCTGGTAGCCGGTGGTTCGCCTACAGTCAAACCAATTTCACGTTGAGCAGCGGCAAACCTGGTTACCGAATCCATCATCAACATAACACAATGGCCTTGATCTCGAAAGTACTCGGCAATAGCCGTAGCAGTCATAGCACCTTTTAAGCGAAGAAGAGCTGGTTGATCTGATGTAGCAACCACCACAACTGATCGCTGTAAACCCTGTTCGCCTAAATCGCGTTCTATAAACTCTCGTACCTCTCGGCCACGTTCACCGATAAGAGCAATAACACTTATGTCAGCTTCAGTATTACGGGCAATCATACCCAAAAGCGTACTTTTTCCCACTCCGCTGCCAGCCATTATTCCAACGCGCTGACCACGCCCCATTGTTAAAAGACCGTCAATTGCCCGAACCCCAACAAATAACTTGTCAGAAATTCGCTGCCTGGCAAGCGGCGACGGCGGCACATTATACAGCGGATATTCATCATCACAGCTAAGAGGCCCCTTACCATCAATAGGATTCCCAAGCCCATCAAGTACGCGTCCCAAAAGAGACTTGCCTACTCCAACTTTTAGTGTGCCTTGGGCGGAAATAACCTTTGACCCTGGCCCTATACCCTGCATTTCTCCTAAAGGCATAAGAAGAACGTGGTTCTGACGGAATCCAACAACTTCAGCTGGTAAGACTATTTCCTTTGAAGAAGTCTGGATGAAACAGAGATCGCCCAGACTAACACGAGGCCCAACAGACTCAATTAAGAGTCCGACAACTTGGGTAACCTTTCCAACCTGCTGTAAAGAGTCAGTCGCTGTAATAACGCCGAAATACTTTTCAAAATTAAATCCACTCATGGCATCGCATCCCTGAGTGCGGCCGTTAATACCTCAAGTTGACTATCAATTCTGGCGTCGACATTTCCATAAGGGGTCTCCACAATACAATCGCCAACTTTCAAACTGTCATCAGCTATAATGGAAATTGCGGCACAAACTTTAAGCGCAGTAGACAATTCCGGCTTTGCTTCAAGTACCAGGCTATACTCCTCCGGATTAACCCGAACAGTAATTTTTTCCTGATCACATACTTTATCAAGCGCAGCTTTAACTATTGGCAGTAGGACCATAGGGTTTTCATCTATTTCCCGGAACAAGATTTTGCCAGCTATTGTAATTGCAATCTCAACAATTTGACGTTCAGCTTGTACCAAATTTCGCTTCGCTTCATTCTCAGCTGCTTCAATAATCAACTGCGCACGCTGAATCGCATCATCAATAGCTTCTGTCATCTGACTAAGGCCGGCCTCGTGTCCCTGAGCAAGACCTTCGTCATAACCTTGCCGCACCCCATCATCAATAGCTTCCTGCCTTAATTGTTCGACCTGCACCGATGCCTGCGCAATAATGCTTGCAGCTTCTTCGTGGGCCAACTGAGTTATCACACTCGCATCTTGGCGAGCCTGCTCAATACACTTTTTAACCCCCAATTCAGCTTCCAATTTAGCCACATCAGATTCAGTGGAAACAAGGTTATCTGCCTTTTTCTCGGCCCACTTGTTACTTCTTGGCGCTGTAATAACAAATGGAGTCTCATGCACTGCCGCAAACTTGATGATTCTAGACAATTACCTCGTCTCCTTTACCGCGGGAAACTATAATTTCGCCCGAGTCCTCAAGTCGACGGATAACATTGACCACTTTTTGCTGAGACTCTTCGACATCGCGAATTCGTACAGGCCCCATATATTGCAATTCCTCACGCAGCATTTCAGCCGCACGCTTGGACATATTTTTGTAAATTTTCTCAGCCACTTCATTCGAGGAAGCTTTGAGTGCCAAAGCAAGATCCTTCGACTCAATTTCTCTAAGCACAGTTTGCAACGACCGGTCATCAAGAAGCACAATATCTTCGAAGACAAACATTCTCTTCTTAATTTCTTCAGCCAACTCAGGATTTTGAACCTCAAGATTTTCAATAATCGTACGTTCTGTCGTCCTGTCAACCCGGTTAAGCACTTCAACAATTGAATCTACACCGCCTGCGGCGGTGAAATCCTGCGTTACTAAAGACGACAGCTTGCGTTCTAAGATTCGTTCAACATCTTTGATAATATCAGGAGAAGTCCTATCCATCGAAGCAATTCGATTAGCTACATCAGCCTGGCGGTCAGGCGGTAAAGCCGAAATAATCGCAGCTGACTGTTCCGGCTGAAGATAAGCCATAATTAAAGCAATTGTCTGCGGATGCTCGTTCTGAATAAAATTCAACAATTGTGCTGGATCAGTTTTACGAGCAAAATCAAACGGCCGAATTTGCAGGCTAGAAGTTAAGCGGTTAATTATCATTACCGCCCTTTCTGCCCCCAGTGCCTTTTCAATAATCTCACGAGCATAATCAATGCCCCCAGTGGAGATATATTCCTTCGCTAGACACATTTGGTGAAATTCAGCCAGTACCTTATCTTTCTGCTCTTGGGTAACCTTGCGCTGGTTGGCAATTTCCAAAGTCAGCTTCTCAATTTCGTCTTCCCTAAGATGTTTAAATATCTGGGCGGCAATATCCGGTCCAAGCGCAATAAGCAAAATAGCCGCTTTTTGCTTTCCATTTATCTCGCTAGTATGAAGCATGTCCTCACCCTCTTCGCTAATCCTCATTTACCCATGTTTTTATAAGTTGAGCAACTTCATCAGGTTTGGCTTTGGCAAATTTAGCAATAGCTTCACGTTGGATCAGACGTTCCCTTTCTTCCGACGTTGCTTCGTCAGTAGCAACCGTTTCTTCTTGAGCAAGTGATTGCGAGTTTAATTCTTCAATTAAGGCTGCTTCCTCCTCAGCCTGACGTCGCCGATTTAGATAAGATCGTAGAATATATAAAATAGCAAATATAGCAATTACAGCAGCGCCTATCTTAAACCATGTCTCACGTGTCTTCTGTCCTTCTAAAGCCTGCTCTTCCTGACGCAATTTATCAGCGAGTTCGGTGCTGAAAGCAAGACTTTCCACAGATACCACGTCGCCGCGAGCGGGATTTGCACCAACTGCAGAAGAAATTGCTTTCGTTATACTATCTTGCTGAGCTTTATCCAAGTTACCATCAACCAGTACCGAAACAGTTAACCGTTTAATTGCCCCTGGGGCCACTACAGTCTTTTCTTTTAATTCATTTATCTCATAATTGCGGGTTACTTCTTTCTTTTCGTAAGTCGATTGACTATTACCACTTGTAGCATATCCGGGAATGTTGGAAGTAGTTCCTGGTACGCCGCCAGGCTGAGCATTTGTTCCCTTATAATTCTCATTAACTTCCTGAGAACTTCGAATTATGCCCTTATCATCAACAACAGGCTCAAAAACCTGCCTGTCAACAGTTTTTTGATCAAAACTCAGCTCCACACTAACCCGTACGGCAGCTTTTCCCTGACCCAAAACCTGTTCTAATAAAGATTGAGTGTTTTTTTGCAGATTATCTTGGATCTTTTTCGTTAACTCAATCTGAGTCAGAGTTCCAGCTCCAGCCATCTGCATTTCGCTGTCCTGGTCATTAAGAACTCTGGCAAAATTATCGACTACGGTTACGTTTTCTGGTTTTAGTCCTTGAATACTATGAGCCACTAAATTTACTATCCCTTTAACCTGGGCTCGAGACAGCTCAGTTGACGGACGGAGCTTAAGCATTATCGACGCGGTTGCCGGTTTTTCATTCTTTTTGTATAAACTGTCCTCAGGTAAAACAATATGCACCCGAGCCTTTTCTACTTCAGCCATTTGCTCAATAGTTCGAGTCAATTCTCCCTGAAGAGCCTGTAAATAGTAAACCTTGTTCTGAAACTCGGTTGCCCCAAATTTATTCTGGTCAAATATTTCAAAACCCTTACTGCCTTTAGGCAACCCCTGGCTAGCCAAATCTAGCCTTGCTTGGTAAACGTTCTTAGATGAAACCATAATAGACGTACCGTTATTACCTAATTGATAGGGTACTTTCATTTCTTTAAGTTTTGCTGCGACTTCCCCCGCATCCTTCGCATCTAGTTCGGTAAACAACGGCACATATTCGGTCCGAGTTCCCCACCAAAAACTCCAGCCAATAATCGCCAAAAACACCATCGCGGCAGAAGCGAAGATTATATAGCGTTGTTTTTTATTGAGGTTTTTCCATAGGCGCAGCATCTGTTTGTGCCATTCGTCCATTATCACACCTCTTTAAGCCACAAATGATACACAATCCAACGCTGCCATTAAACCTGCATGCGCATAATTTCCTGATAGGCATCAACAATCTTATTTCGTACCTGCATTGTAAGCTGTAGGGCGATTGTCGCTTTTTCTGTGGCGATGACTACTTCGGAGATATCTTGGATTTTACCGGTGGCAAGATTATTTGAAGCTTGTTTTGCTTCTTGTTGAAGTTTATTTACGTCACTCAGCGCCTCGGCCAACACTTCACCAAAATTTTTATTAGCCCCGGCATGCGGTGACGCCTCAGATTCGATTGTTCGGAGCGGATTCACCGGCAAAAGTTTCAAAGATCCTACTTCCACTACTCCGCCCTCCTTTAGCCGCCAATTTCAAGAGCTTTTAAAGCCATGCTTTTCGCGGCATTCACCGCAGTAACATTAGCTTCATAAGCCCTTGTGGCAGTTATCATATCTACCATCTCAGCAACAATGTTCACATTCGGCATATCTACATACCCCTCGACATTAGCATCAGGATGATTGGGATCATACACCTTTCGAAGCGGGGACTCATCTTTGACTATTCCGACCACCTTTACGCCATCTCCAGGTTCAAGATTACGTGCCAAGACTTGGCCAAACGGCGAATTCTCAGTTCTGGCTTGAAATACAACCAGTTGCCGACGATACGGTCCACCCGCCGCTGTACGTGTTGT
Source organism: Bacillota bacterium (assembly GCA_017889635.1). Taxonomy (GTDB): domain Bacteria; phylum Bacillota; class Negativicutes; order Sporomusales; family CTSoil-080; genus CTSoil-080. The sequence continues at coordinate 16,547 of JAGGAC010000005.1, forward strand.
ATTGACATTAGCAATGTTGTTTGAGATGACATCCATCCGCAAACGCTCAGCAGTCATGCCAGAAGCAGCTGCATCAATCGCACCAAACATACCCACGGTTATCGTCTCCCTTCATTAATCGCCGCTTTTAGATTTGAAAAATACCTGCTTAGCTCCTTGGCCACAGCATTGTAATATATGTTGTTTTTTGCCAAGCTTGCCATTTCAGCATCAATGTCGACATTGTTACCGTCGGCCCTGATACTGGTAGTAGTTTCGGTAACAATAACCGGATTAAAATCACCACCGCCATTATGTCCTGCTAAATGACGCGGATTGGTTCTTGCCGGTGTCGCTTTGGTTTCATTTAGCGCCTCAGCCAACCGCTCTTCAAACAATACACTGCTACGCTTAAATTCCGGAGTATTAACATTGGCAATATTATTGCTAATTATTTTGTGACGTAGAGCGGAAGCCCCCAATGCTTTTTCCAGAACGTTTTCTGTGGATGATGATAAAATAGATCTGACCACAAGCTACCCCCCAATACTATTTACTCAAGGGTTCTGCTATTACATCTTTTTCATGATTCTACATAGTTCACGGAAATCCTTTATATATCGCGGTAATTATACGTTTTAGCACAGCCATTTTATGTAAATTAATTGATCATTTTGTTATTTTATTATATAAAATGAAAAATCACCCGCGGTTAACGGGTGATTTCTAGGACTTACGACTCAATTTTACAAACTTTTAACGCCATTATATCCCATCATGGGACTTATGGCCTATTTTTTTATTTTCTTCAATTCGTCTAATAATCGCTCATTCAGAACTTTGATGTAAGTACCTTTCATACCCAGTGATTTGGACTCAATTACCCCGGCACTTTCAAATTTACGCAAGGCGTTTACAATAACCGAACGTGTAATTCCCACCCGGTCAGCAATTTTACTTGCTACCAAAAGTCCTTCATCACCATCAAGTTCACTTAAAATATGCATTACGGCTTCTAATTCAGAATACGAAAGAGTCCCGAGAGCCACTTGTACGGTAGCTTTCTTGCGAGCTTCCTCTTCAATTTTATCACTGCGATCCCGCAAAATTTCCATACCGACAACCGTAGCACCGTATTCGCCCATAATTAAATCGTCGTCAGTAAACTCGGTTTCAAATTTAGCAATAATCAATGTACCTATACGTTCGCCACCGCCATGAATCGGAACAATTGTAGTAAATTTATCGCGAAAAATACATTCTGTACCTTCACTGAAAGCACATAAACCACTTTTCAGCTTTAAGTTAGGCGAAGTATCGTGTATCCTTAGCAGCCACTCCACATAATGTTCGGGAAACTGCTTCTCCTTAAGCACGCATTCGCGCATAATATCACACTCAAAATCATGCAGCAAAGCATAACCCAAGACAGTACCATTTTTACCAACAATATAGACATTAGCAATCAATACCTTTGACAATACATCTGATATTTCGTAGTATTCTACTTTATCGGATTTCTGAAGCAACTTATTAATTTTACGGGTGCGTTCTAACAATGACGAAAACACTTAAATCATCCTGCCTTTCAGTAAACAATTTGTCTTTATAATATAAAATGACTGAGATCTTGGTTAACAATAATCGGGTCAAGAATCTCTTTTACATACTCGCGGCTTATGCGTATAGATTTTTCGGTAAGTTCAGGCGCGTTAAAAGCAATATCTTCCAAAAGCTTTTCCATTATCGTATGGAGACGCCTAGCTCCGATATTTTCTGTTTGAGCATTTACTGCACACGCAACTTCCGCGAGTTCATCAATAGCATCTTCGCTAAATTCGATCTTAATTCCTTCTGTCGCTAAAAGATGAGTATACTGTTTAAGCAACGCGTTTGCCGGTTCAGTAAGAATTTGCCGGAAATCATCTTTGGTTAAACTAGTAAGTTCAACCCGTATTGGAAAGCGGCCTTGGAGTTCAGGAATAAGATCAGATGGCTTAGAAATATGAAAAGCCCCGGCAGCAATAAAAAGAACATGATCAGTTTTAATTGAACCGTATTTTGTAACAATAGTCGAACCTTCGACAATTGGCAGAATGTCTCGCTGCACACCTTCACGCGATACATCCGGGCCGGATGCATGCCCCCTTCCAGCGACCTTATCAATTTCATCAAGGAAAATTATTCCTGATGTTTCCGCCAAGTTTATTGCTGCAGCCATCACTTCATCCATATCGATAAGCTTTTGGGCTTCCTCCTGAGTAAATATCTTTCTGGCATTGGCAACAGTTACTTTTCGTTTTTTCTGGCGTTTCGGCAAAAAGTTGCCCAACATGTCGTTAATGTTTAAACCCATTTCTTCCATACCAGATCCGGCAAACATTCCAACCATTGGTTGATTGTTATCTTCAACCGAAATTTCGATTAATTCCTCTTCTAGCTCCCCCTTTTCTAAGCGGCTGCGCCAAACTTCGCGTTCAGTATTAGAAGTATTTACATCTGGAACTGGTGGCGTAGTACTTTTCGAGCCCGAAAATAACATTTCAAAGGGATTTCGCATATCTGCTTTTTGGGGCGACATACTAAAATAATCCACTATTCGTTCATTCGCAAGTTCCTTAGCTTTATCAGTAACTTCCAACATTTTATCCTGTTTAACCATTCTAATAGCTGTTTCCACCAAATCCCTGACCATCGACTCTACATCACGGCCAACATAACCAATCTCAGTAAACTTTGTTGCTTCGACCTTGACGAAAGGAGCGTTAACAAGCTTCGCCAACCTCCGGGCAATTTCGGTTTTACCAACACCAGTCGGGCCGATCATTAATATATTCTTAGGAACTATTTCTTCCTTAAGTTCTTCTGGTAGCTGTCTGCTACGCCATCTGTTACGCAATGCAATAGCCACCGATTTTTTTGCTGGCTGCTGCCCGACAATATACTTGTTCAATTCATGAACAATTTGACTGGGCGTTAATTCGGTCAAAAACCGTCCCTCCTTTATAGTTCTTCAACCGTTATATTAGTATTAGTGTAAATGCAAATTGAAGCCGCAATCTCAAGAGCCTGGCGCGCAATCTCAGGTGCAGTCAGGGATGAGTGCATCGTTAATGCCCGGGCGGCAGCCAAAGCATATGCTCCTCCAGATCCAATGGCAGTAACTCCGTCATCAGGCTCGATTACCTCTCCATTACCAGAAATAATAAGCATATGTTCAGCGTCAGTAACAATTAGCAGCGCTTCTAGTCGTCTAAGTACACGGTCTGTTCGCCAATCCTTGGCAAGTTCAACAGCTGAGCGCATCATATTGCCATTATATTCTTCGAGTTTTTGTTCAAACTTTGTAAATAAAGTAAAGGCATCTGCTACAGAACCGGCGAACCCAGCTAAAATTTTACCATGGTATAAACGTCTGACTTTTTTTGCGTTATGCTTCATAACGGTGTTGCCACCAAAAGTAACCTGACCGTCACCAGCGATGGCTGTCTTACCTTTATGAGTTATTGCAACAATTGTTGTCGCATGAAACATTGGTTCACCTCCTAAGCGCGCGGATGCGCATCTTTGTATACTGATTTTATTCGTTCTTTCGTTACATGAGTATACAGTTGGGTTGTTGACAAGTTAACATGCCCTAGCAGTTCTTGGACGGATCTGAGGTCAGCTCCGTTATTCAAAAGATGAGTAGCAAAAGTATGTCTTATTGTATGTGGACTGACATTTTTCGTAATTGCTAATGCGTTAACATACTTTTCAACAATTCTCCGCACACTGCGGTCAGTCAAGGGCCCACCATTTTTATTGACAAATAAAATATCATGTGGCGGAGTCACCCCCATAGCCCGTAGTCTTGGCCGACTGCTGTCAAGATAACCGGCAATAGCACCCACAGCCTTCCGCCCCACAGGCACAACCCGCTCCTTTGCCCCCTTGCCGTAAACCAAAACATAGCCGGTAGTTAAATCAACATCCTGGACGGTCAACCCAGCCAGTTCACTAACTCGAATCCCTGTAGCATAGAGTAATTCCAAAATAGCTGCGTCTCGCCTCCCAAGAGCAGATTTATCAGGCAAGGCCAGCAACGCGTCAACTTCCTCTAAATCTAGAAACACTGGCAACCTTTTATCCAACTTAGGAGTATGTACGCTGCTAAACGGATTTTCTCCGACAATTTCTTCACGACACATAAAACGAAAAAAGGATCTAAGCGCGGCCACTCTGCGCGCAATGGTGCGCCGTGCGTAATCCTCTTCCTTGAGTATAGCCAGATAAGCTCTGATTAAAATTGGTGATATTTGCGCAAAATCCGCCTCAGTCACACCTTTTTCCTTGGCAAATTCGAAAAAACGTTCGATATCAGCCCGGTAACTATTGATCGTATGCTGTGAGGCATTCTTTTCCACTCTTAAATATCGAATAAAATCCTCAAGTGGGGTTATTAAAGTTCCCATAAAATCACGCTTTTTGTCGAAATTAGTTTGGAAATTACTAATTTATACTAACATACCTGCCTCGATTATGCAAGAATTATACATTTATTATTATCTAATTTTTCAATAAATTCATCCAATTTACTCAAAGAACGCTCGGCAATATAACGGTTCTTTTGCTTTTTATCTCTTATCCTGTGCTCTAGAGGCGGTAACAAGCCGAAATTAACATTCATCGGCTGGAAATTTCCGGGAGCAGCATGAGTAATATAATGACACAAGGCGCCATGAGCAGTCGCACTTGGAAATATAACTGCGGCTTTGCCAAGAGCTCGCCTGGCGGCATTTACTCCAGCAATCAGTCCAGTAGCTGCTGACTCGACATAGCCTTCAACACCAGTAATCTGTCCGGCAAAAAATATGCCATCATTTTCCTTCATTTCAAGAGTATCATTAAGTAAGAGTGGTGAATTTATAAAAGTGTTGCGGTGCATAACACCCAGACGTACAAATTCAGCCTTCTCCAAACCCGGTATTAGTCTGAAAACCCGTTCTTGCTCAGGCCACTTGAGATGGGTCTGAAAGCCGACAATATTATATAAAGTTGCTGCACTGTTATCCTGGCGAAGCTGAACTACAGCATAAGGAATTTCACCTGTCGCAGGATCTTCAAGACCTACAGGCTTGAGCGGGCCAAACCTTAGGGTATCAATACCGCGACCTGCCATTTCTTCAACCGGCATACAGCCCTCGAAAAAGACGGCCTTTTCAAAATCCTTTACCGGGGCAGTTTCAGCATTAGTAAGTTCATGCCAAAAATTATCATATTCTTCCTTAGTCATAGGACAGTTGAGATAGTCATCATCACCTTTACCATAGCGAGAAGCACGATAAATCTTTTTCATATTCAGTGATTCACTGGTAACTATAGGTGCTGCCGCATCGTAAAAATATAAATAACCATGTCCAGCGATAGTCTCAATTGCTGTTGCAAGGGATGGTGAAGATAGGGGGCCACTGGCAATTATTAATGGCGTTTCATCTGGAATCGACAAAATCTCCTGTCTAATAATTGTTACTTTGGGATGCGCTTCAAGACACTTAGTAATATACGAACTAAACTCTTGCCGATCTACGGCAAGAGCTCCACCAGCGGGAACACGACAGGCATCCGCAGCCTTGACTATCAAGGATTCTAGACGACGCATTTCTTCTTTGAGAAGTCCCACAGCATTTTCCACAGCTGCTGCCCTTAAAGAGTTACTACAAACGAGTTCAGCAAATAGTCCAGTATGATGCGCAGGAGTCATTACCTCAGGACGCATCTCATATAATTCCACATTGACTCCGGCCTGAGCGGCTTGCCATGCGGCCTCACTTCCAGCTAGTCCAGCACCAATAATAACTACTTTAGCCACGTTTTCCTCCACTTTTCTTTTTTGCCGTTTTAGGTGCAGGCTTTTCGGAGACAGCTTCCTTTTCCCTTGTTGAGCAGGCCTCATTGCCACATATCACACTAAAGCGTCCTTGCCGTAAATTGTGCCGTATCTTAAAACTACCGCAAACAGGGCATGTTTCCTTTAACGGCATATCCCAAGTAGTATACTGACACTCAGGGTAATTAGCACAACCATAGAAGGTCCTTCCACGCTTAGTACGTCTTTCAACAATCGCCCCCTGACACTTTGGACAGTTAACGCCTATTTCCTTTACGATAGGTTTTGCATTGCGACAGGCCGGAAATCCAGGACAGGCCAAAAAGTTGCCGTAACGGCCGTGTTTTACCACCATCATCTGTCCACAGTTTTCACATGGAACATCCGATACCTCCACAGGTAGCTCCACATGTCCAATTTCTTCTTCAGCATGTGCTAACGTAGAAGCAAAGGGACTATAAAAGTCCTTCAGTACTGCAGTACGCGATCTTTCGCCCTCAGCTATGTCATCCAAACGATCTTCTAACCCAGCAGTAAAATCGACATCAACAATATCTGGAAAGTATTCCTGAAGTAAATCAACAACAACAAAGCCAAGCTCAGTCGGATGAAACTTCTTCTCTACTCTTTCAACATAGCCGCGTCCCACTATTGTTTCAACAATAGGCGCATACGTACTTGGTCGGCCAATCCCCTTCTCCTCCAGCATTTTTACCAATGAAGCTTCAGTATAACGCGGTGGAGGTTCAGTAAAATGCTGTTGAGGCAAGGCCTTGTAAAGTTTTAATGCTGTACCGACAGTAAGTTCAGGAATCGTAATATCCTTTTCAGTTTCATCTTTTGTGTCGCCATACACAGCCAAAAACCCTGGAAATTTCAAACGAGATCCATTAGCACGAAGGTCCATGCGACCGGCTTTTATATCTATCGTCAGCGTATCATAAACCGCAGCTACCATCTGACTAGCGATAAACCGTTCCCAAATAAGCGTATATAACCGTAATTGATCGCGCGAAAGGCTATTTAGAAGTATGTCAGGTGTCAGTTCTAGACTAGTCGGCCTGATAGCTTCATGAGCATCCTGAGCCTGCTTGCTGCTAGTATAAACTGGGGGTTTAGCAGGTAAATATGCATCGCCAAACTTTCCGATCACATATTGGCGAGCCTCTTCTTGTGCGGACTGGGCAATCCTAGGAGAGTCAGTACGAATATAAGTAACCAGCCCTACAGGTCCGACCTTGGCCACATCAACGCCCTCATACAATTGCTGCGCCAACATCATCGTCTTACGGGTAGTAAAGCCTAGCCTGCGGGCTGCCTCTTGTTGAAGACTGCTAGTAATAAATGGCGGCAACGGATTTCGCCGCCGTTCACGACGCTTAACCCCCGCAACAGTAAACTCAGCCTGTTCCAATTCCTTAACTAAAGCTTCAGCTTGTTCTTCGCTGCTTATCGTAGTCTTTTTGCCATCAATAAGCACCAGCTCAGAGTCAAACAGTGGAGCTTTTACTTTCTCCCGTAATTTAGCACCGATTGTCCAGTATTCTTCCGATACAAACGCCTGAATTTCCTTTTCCCGGTCACAAATTAACTTTACTGCAACTGATTGCACACGTCCTGCACTCAGACCTTTTCGAACTTTTCGCCATAATAGTGGACTGAGCTTATAACCAACAATTCTATCCAGTATCCTTCTGGCTTGTTGGGCGTCAACCCGTGGAATATCAATCGCTCGCGGCTTTTTTACCGCACTTTGAATAGCAGTTTTGGTAATCTCATTAAACTCAATGCGACAAGCTTTCTCAGGCTTAAGGTTCAATATATGAGCAAGGTGCCAAGCAATAGCTTCACCCTCGCGATCCGGGTCAGTCGCCAGATAAACAGAGTCAGCCTTTTTGGCTTCATCTCGCAATTTCTTTATTAAATCGCCTTTGCCACGAATATTAATATATTTCGGGGTAAACTCTTGGTCAACGTCCACCCCGAACTGACTTTTAGGCAAATCACGTAAATGCCCCATTGACGCTCGAACAACATAGTTTTTCCCCAAAAATTTTTCAATTGTCTTGGCCTTGGCCGGTGATTCAACCACAACAAGTGATTTACTCAAAGAGTTCCCTCCCCGCGCAGCGTACAAATCGTTGTCCGCCATATTGCACTATCAGGCCCTTCAGTTCAAGTTGCAATAATATATAATTAATAGCCTGATTTTCGCAATGTACTTTTTCCATAATTTCTTCTATTCCTAACGGATTATCATAAGATAAAACCCTAAATACCATAGCCTCGTCTTCATCAAGTGCCGCTGGTAAACTATTTACACCCGTGTTCTTATAAACGACATACTCCTCAAGTATGTCGGACGTGGTTTCAACTAATTTTGCACCTTGCTTAATCAGTCTGTTAACGCCTTTACTACCCGCTGAAAATATATTGCCAGGTACAGCAAAAACGTCCCGACCTTCTTCAAGAGCAAAATCTGCAGTAATAAGCGAACCGCTTTTCTCGGCAGCTTCTACCACCACTACACCTTTGGCTAGCCCGCTGATAATTCTGTTTCTAGCCGGAAAAAACTTAGCTAGTGGCGGTGTACCTGGAGCATATTCGGATACAATTAACCCTTGTTCAGAAATTGCAGCAAGCAGTTTGGCATTTTCGGGTGGATAAACGACATCCACGCCACAGCCTAACACAGCCACCGTATAACCGTCACTTTTTAACGCTCCCTGATGGGCGGCAGTATCAACTCCTCTAGCTGCTCCGCTGACTACACCGATTCCAGCTTGCGCCAATTCGCCAGACAAATACGAAGCCGCGTTTCGACCGTAGGCTGAAGCCCGCCTAGCACCGACAATAGCTATCAACGTTTTTTCAGCAATTAGCCGACCCCTGTAATATAAAACTAGTGGAGGATTAAACGTTTTGGCCAGAAGCTCAGGGTATTCGTAATCCGCTAGTATACAAACGCTAATTTGTTTCTTTTCCCACTCAGCAGCAATTGCAGTTACATCTATCTTTTCCCGTTGGCTGATAATATTATTACATACTTGTTTTGAAATAAGGCCGGAAAAAAATAATTCGCGGCCATTGGCTTGCCAAACCTGATGGGCGCTGCCAAAAAAAGTGATAAGAGCTTTCAGTCTTGAATTACCCAAGCCTGGTATCATCTGCAATGAAGCCCAATAATACCGTTCCATCACTGACCTCCGTCGCGCAGCCATTTTGCTAATTATAACCAGGAAAGGCAGTTCCGTCAAGCCTTCTTTACTTCAATGTTTCCAAGATATTACGTGCAATATCCTCTGCCGCTTTAGGACGTCCCTCACTAAGAGCACACTCACCAATATGCACAAGTTCCGAAGAATCAGATACAAGCAGTTGAGTCAACTTTGTCTGAATTTCCTCGATTGATCCGGCACGCACCGCAGCCTTCTTTTCAACAAGATACCGAGTATTAGCCTCTTCCTGCCCAGGAATCGGACGATAGATAAGCATCGGCAAACCCATGCACAAAGCTTCGGCTGATGTCATCCCGCCTGGTTTAGAAATCAAAAGATCTGATACCGACATCAGTTCATGAACATTGTTCACGTAACCAAAGATCTTTAACTGACAATACTCTAGCCCTGACTTTAGATTACACAATCGGCTATACAGTGACTTATTATTTCCGGCAACTGCTATAACCTGAAGTGGAATACCGACCCTATCACAAGCCTTGATTATTTCCGGCATTGGTAGTACCCCGGCTCCTCCTCCCATTACCAACAGGGTTTTAATGTCCTGTCGCAGATCAAAGGAAGCGCATATCTTCTCTTTCATGTAAATGGCACTAAACTTACTATCAACAGGAATTCCCAGTGCCTGGCTTTGGTTATACCTGACGTTATACTCAGCTAAAACATCGCGCATTTTTTCATTAGCAACAAAGTACCTGGTCATTTCCGGATATACCCATAAACGATGCACCGTAAAATCGGTAACAACCGCAAAAACCGGGATCGACAGTCCAGCCTTTTTTACCAGATATGCCGTAAGCCCTGCTGGAGTAGCATGAGTACATACAATTGCCGCCGGCTTAGTGTTCTTGATATAGCGGTGAATTCGTTCTGCCAGGTAACCACTAACAAGCTCCTGTCCCTTAAGAGCCAATGGGCTGGTATTACCCCAACCGTACATTTTACCATATAGCTCTGGAAAAAAATCTAGAATTGTAAAATATGATTTCAAAATTGTCCGACCTAAGCACGGACTGAAGAAATTAAAAAAATCAGCATAGTCAACAATAACCTCAGGAGCCATATGGCCGATAGCCGCTCCTACCGCACGGGCAGCTCGAACATGTCCTGATCCAATAGGGGCACTTATATAAAGAATTTTGCATGGTTCAGTCATACTTCTTCCTCTCCAGGCAAACATTTGTATAACCTTACCGTTTCGATATTTACGCCTTCAATAAGTTCTGTTGGTGTAAGCATGTTGTAAATCGGCTCATTAGGAGCAATCTCCTTAAGTGGAACCAAGACAAATCCCCGCTCCGACAAACGGGGATGTGGTAAAATTAGCCTTTCGGATTGGCACTCATAATTATTGAAACTCAGAAGATCAATGTCAATTATGCGCGGACCCCACTTTTCACCTCTAATCCGACCAAGTTTACATTCCACATCCAAGCATGTCTTAAGTAATTCTTGCGGAGAAAGAGTAGTGTCAACAGCAATAACAGCATTCAGAAAATCTGGTTGATCAGTATAACCTACCGGAGCCGTTTCATAAAATGACGAAATCTTAGTTACAGTAATTTTAGGGTGATGACTTAAATCATTTATTGCGGCATTTATATTTTGTTCACGCTTTCCTATATTAGACCCAAGACCTAAAAAAATCATTTTTTACTCCTGGTTACTTCAATTTGGATAAAGTCAAGTTGTCCCGGCAATGGCACCGCAGGTTTACGCACCCTGACAGTAACCTGGACAACATTTCCGCTTAAAAGTGTCTGCGCTATATTTTCGGCCAAAGCTTCCAGTAACTTAAACCGTCGCGTCTCCATAATACTTTTAACCTGTTGATAAACCGAAACATAGTCTAAAGTATCCTCTAAATCATCTGACGTGACAGCCTTGCCAAAATTAAGAGATAATTCAACATCAACATAAAACCGCTGACCTTGTTCACGTTCATATTCATAAACACCGTGATAGCCGTAAAACATCATGTTTTGAAGTAAAATATTATCACTCACCATCATATCCACCTCTCAGGATTTCGTCAGTCATTCGCGCCACTCTAACTATAGATTTTACATCATGGACCCTTACAATGTTCACTCCGTTAACAATTCCCAAGGCAACTGTGGCTGCTGTTCCTTCCACCCGATCACCAGCATCAAGTCCACCAAGTATCTCCCCAATAAATCGCTTGCGTGAAGATCCTAAGAGTATCGGACAGCCAATAGCCTTTAGCTCCCCCAATCTGGCTATTACAGCTAAATTATGGCCAATTGTTTTGCCGAAACCAATACCTGGATCGACAATTATATTGTCAAAATCAATACCGGCCTGACTGCCAATTTTCACACTCCGCTGTAAAAACGCTGTAATATGAGCTAAAACATCTCCATCATAGTCTGTACCCCTCTGGTTATGCATCACAACAACTGGAACACCATATTTCGCTATCACACCAGCCATTGCAGAATCATACTGTAGACCCCAGACATCGTTTATTATATGAGCCCCCAAATTAAGAGCCGCTTCAGCCACAACCGCTTTATATGTATCAACAGATACCGGCAATGGCGAAGAAGAAAGTAGCTTTTCCAAAATCGGTAATAACCGATACAGTTCCTCGTCAGCAGAAACCTTTTCAGCACCATAAGGTCTGGTCGATTCGGCACCGATATCAATAATATCAGCACCGTCCTGCGCCATCTTTTCAGCGTGGCGCAAAGCGGAGTCAAGCAAATTATGCTTTCCACCATCCGAAAAAGAATCAGGAGTAACATTCAGGATACCCATAACCAAAGTCCGTCCAGACTTTATTGTTAAACGACGGTCAGACCATTTATATTCACGCTTAAGAATTTTCTCTTCAGATTCTAATGCCTTCTCAATTGCCATTGAGACGTCTGGTAATCCCCAAGGCTGCTGTTTTAGCTGGGTAATCGCTAGGCGATATTGTTTCAACGTAGCGCAAATTAAAACATCACTACAGTCAACACTGAGGTCAGCCGTTCCCCTGGCAACCGCAACTTCGCCGCCCTTTGATAAAAACGTTTGCTTTAGAAGATTTGCCGCCTTGGCCGAAATAGCTTCCAACTTTACTGTTTTAAACATTGTCTTAGCTGTCATAATATTAATACCAGCCGGATCACAATTAATCTTGTTTAATTCGGCTCGGGCCTGACAACTATCCATGATATGCAAAACACGCGGATTGTATCTCAACAATGGCCCTCCTATACTGCAAAATACACTTTTATTGTAACATGTTTATATGTAAATAAACTAGTATTAATGAAAAGTATGGAAATAACTAGCCGGATCATTAACAAAATCTTCGAACGCTAGATCAGTGTATTCTACCAATCGGCCTAAAAATCTAGTATATCGCCGTTTTTCACTAATACGGGCATGCTCATTTTTTCCATGATGATTATTGATTACATAAATATGTAATGATGATGGCTCAACCCGATTAGTCTGAATCCTTTTCATCAAGTACTTAATATGCATGTCGGCATCCGAAAAAGAATAGCCGCAAAAGATGATCCGATTTACCTCTAGCAGTGCCTGCTCAGCTTTATTCCATACTAAACTCAAGAAAACGTTAGACATATCTTTGAAAAAAGTTGGAGGTACAATCACTGGCAACATAACCGACTGACACCTTTTGCAATCAGAATTTTTCATATCCTCTAAAAGGCGAATAATGCCTTTTTCTTTTGTAGTCAGGCTAATAGTATTGCAAGTCGGACAGTACAACCAATTTAGCGAGCCATGAATTTTATAAAGTTTTACCGATCCAGCTGAAGAAGAAGCATAATTGGGGTTTAAATTAATAAAATCAATACCATAATCAATTTGGTAAAATGGAACTCTTGCTAACGCATCATCAATTAACGTATCGTAATTAGTAGTAATGAAGGTTGTATCCATAAGTAAACCTGCTCTCTCTAGCCCTTGAATCATACTGCAGTGCAAATCACGCGGATCACTACTTTTATAATCCAGCACCGCAGCCATCAATAACACTAAATATTGCCTTAAAAAGCCAATACGATTACTGTTTTTACTAATGTTTTCTAAATCAAAATCCTTTAGAGCCTCCCGACGCCTAACAGCTAAATCCAATATGCCAAGAGCCTCTTCAAACGTAGGAAATAGAAGATTTTCAACATCATTCTTGGTAATATCTATGTCAAACAAGGTAGCAAAATACGCAGTAACCTCTCGATACATTTCTGAATTTATTACACTATCGCTGTCCCTTACCAATCGGAAGTATTCGCGAAACAAATCGGCTTGAACTGGGGCCATAGCTGCTGCTGATGCCCCACCACCTAAGAAAATTGCTGTTTTCACCACTACGCACTCCTATTGTTTTGATTTTTTTAGTTATTACCATTACTCATGCCTTTTTAAACAACTTTCCTATGATTACTATATATTATTACCTGGAAATATTTTACTTTCAAGTTGTATTCTCTCCACCTTAAAATCAAACACTCGCCAACTAAAAAGACGCCTACTGGCGTCCTTTTAAGCTATAACCTTAGTTATATTATTCTACTCAGCAGCCTGCCACCCTGATGCAACTGCGATACCGCCAACAGGAGTATGGCTTATCGTCTTCAGAGGATTACATTCCAAATCGTTATAAGCTGTAATACCATGCTCAGCAACATCAAGCCCCTCAATTTCATCCTCAACCGACACCCGGATACCAACAGTAGCTTTTAACAAACTAAAAAGACCGAAAGTGGCTGCAAAGCCCCAAGCCGATACTACTAATACACCAAGCACCTGTATGCCAAGTAACTTCAAGCTTCCGCTATAGAAAAGTCCACCATTTTCGGCAAAAAATCCTAGCGCTATGGTACCAAAAGTACCGCAAACACCATGTACAGCAATAGCACCAACCGGATCATCAGCGCCAATTGAATCAAAGAAGGTAACTGCCAATACGATAAGTACACCGCAAATACCGCCGATAAGTACAGCACTAATCGGTTCAACGTATGCACAGCTGGCAGTAATAGCTACTAACCCGCCCAAAGCCCCGTTTATAGCCATACTGGGATCAGCCTTACCGTATTTGATCATTGTATAGATGGCCGCTACTGTACCGCCAGCAGCAGCAGCTAAGTTGGTATTAACAGCAATTCTGGCGATATTCAAATCCAACCCTGACAAAGTGCTGCCTGGATTAAACCCGAACCAGCCAAACCAGAGGATAAATGCGCCTAAAGCAGCAAGCGGCAAATTGTGACCAGGTAGTACATTAACAGAACCATCTTTGGCAAATTTTCCAGTCCTTGGTCCAAGCACAAAAACGGCTGCCAAAGATGCCCAACCGCCGAGAGAGTGAACAACGGCAGAACCTGCAAAATCCATCATTCCAAGTTTATTAAGCCAGCCATTGCTACTCCACACCCAGTGTCCAGCTATTGGATAAATTAAAACAGTAGCAATAAATGAAAATACAATATACGGTGCAAATTTCATTCTCTCGGCCACAGCTCCGGAAACAATGGTCGCCATTGCAATAGCAAAAGCAGCCTGGAATAACCAATACGCAGTTAGCGGTATCCTAAGTCCTAGATGGCTCATATCTCCTTTTAGAAAAAAGCCTGACGCGCCAATAATACCAGCATGATCTAGACCATACATTATAGCAAAACCGGCAGCAAAATATCCTAGCATTCCCACGGTACAATCCATAATAACTTTCATAATAATGTTAAGCGCGTTCTTGCTTCGGATAAATCCGGCCTCCAGAGCAGCAAAACCAGCTTCCATCAAAAATACCATTGCAGCACAAAGCAATACCCATACGGTATCAATCCCCGTAGCCAATGAGCTAATCGAAATTTCCATTATTAAATTCCCCTCTCTCATAATAAAACAATTAAAACAAAAAAAACATAGCCAAAGAAATACATGCGTTTTAACGCACTATTCCTCGGCTACGCTGCCTAATGTTCTATATACTTTATATTAATATTATAGCGATAAGCAACACTTCATTCAAGTATATTTCATATATTATCTTTTTATCTACTTATAATGCAGATTTTCCTTCATCCCCAGTTCTAATCCGGTAAGCATTTTCCACCGGCAAAACAAATATTTTACCATCGCCGATTTCTCCAGTGCGAGCGTTTTTAGTAATAACTGCAACAACATCTTCAACAATATCAGCGCTTACTACTAGTTCTAGCTTAACCTTACTTAAAAGAGTCATATTGTATTCCTGGCCTCTATAGATACCGATGTGTCCCTTTTGTAATCCACATCCTGCAACCTCGGAAACCGTCATTCCCCTGATACCGTACTTTGACAGGGCGTCCTTAACCTCATTAAGTTTATTCGGCCTGATAATAACCTCAATTTTCTTCATTGTCCACCGCTCTCCTCACCATTAAAAACTAGCGTCTTAATAGCCGCTAGTTTTTAATAAAATCGAACTTTTATCGGTACTTTAGATTGCACGCTCTTTAACATTATTACCAGAAGATCTTCACTAGATTGATTCTATACTGACTCACTATTCTCCTTCCATATATAGCCTCAGCCGCATCAAGAACAAATATTCCTTTCAAAGATGGTCCACATGCCTTATCAAATTAGATTTCTCTTTCTACTGTAACTATAGCAGCTTTATGGGGAAACCTCCAAATCATAGGTAAACGCTATAATATTACTGCAGATTTAAACTCATTCTAACTTAAGACTAAAACTCACCTTGTTATAGCCAGTTATATATGGTTATGCTCCCAACCAGCTTGCTGCTACAAACCTTTATCCGCTTCGAACTTATCCTTGTAGTAGAGACCCATACTATTCAACTGCTTAAATTATAGAGATACTTTCTTAGCATACACAAAAAGGACTCATCAGATTAGACTAAACCATCCTGATGAGTCCCTTTTGTTTTTACGTGTTAAGCTTTAAGATTTTGAGTGAGTTTTCTCGCGTTTTCTTCCACCCATTCAGGCGTTACACCGCTCTTTCTAGCAACTCCAGTGGCAATTGCAGCTTTAGCCACTGCAGCGGCTACTTTAGGAGCTACTTCTAAATCATAGGCAAACGGTATAATATACTGCTCATTTAGCTCCGCCTCAGGAATATACTCGGCAATTGCCTTAGCTGCCGCGATCTTCATTTCTTCATTTATACAACTAGCCCGAACATCAAGTGCTCCGCGGAAAATACCTGGAAAAGCCAGGACGTTGTTAACTTGATTTGGAAAGTCCGAACGACCTGTTCCAATTATCCGCGCGCCGCCTTTCTTGGCTTCATCCGGGTAAATTTCTGGTACAGGGTTTGCCATAGCAAATAATATGGCATCTTTATTCATGCTTTTAACCATTTCACAATTAACAGAACCTGGAGCCGAAACTCCGATAAATATATCAGCGCCTTTGAGTGCATCTGCCAAATTACCTGTTAATTGTTCCGGATTAGTAATCTCAGCTAAATTGTGTTTTTCCGGAGTTAGGTCAGAATTTTTTAATGAAACAATGCCCTTTCGGTCACACATAATAATATTTTTAGTTCCTATCGAAAGAAGTAATTTTGCAATAGCAACCCCGGCAGCCCCGGCACCGTTTATCACTACTTTAAGTCCAGAAAATTGTTTATTAACAAGTTTCAGTGCATTAATAAGTCCAGCTACTGTAACAACAGCCGTACCATGTTGATCATCATGAAAGATAGGAATATTGGAAACTTTTTTTAACTCCTCCTCAATCTTGAAACATTCCGGAGCTTTTATATCCTCCAGATTAATACCACCAAAGGTGGGTTCCATTAGTTTTACAGCTTCAACAATCTTATTCGGGTCTTTTGTATCAAGACAAATAGGAAATGCGTCTACTCCGCCAAAAGCTTTAAAAAGTACTGCTTTCCCCTCCATTACCGGCATTCCGGCACCAGCTCCAATATCACCCAAGCCCAGCACCGCAGTCCCATTAGTCACAACAGCAACCAAATTACCTTTTGCAGTATAATCGTATATTTTTTCAAAATCGGCTTTAATTTCAAGACACGGTTCAGCAACGCCAGGTGTATAAGCTAAAGCCAAATCATCCTTAGTTTTTACTGCCACTTTACTGCACAAACTAATCTTACCTTGATTTTCCTTATGCAGCTTTAATGCTCTTGCCTTTACATCCAAAATCTATCATCTCCTAATTTATAATCGACCGTAGCAACAAAAAAATTCCAAATTTGAAGCTAACTTAGTCGACACTTAACTACACAGCCTCATCAGCAGTATAGCTATTACTACCATAATCGCCCCGCCAATTCGGGTTGAAATCTGAGCAAACGGCATCAAATTCATCCGGTTTGAAGCTGATAAAATAGCTACGTCACCGGTGCCACCCAAACCACTGTGACAACCTGTTACAATAGCAGCCTCCACCGGATACATATTCATAAACTTACCGACAAAAAAACCTGCCGTAATCATCGACACAACAACCGCCGCACAAACTGCCACATACCCCAACGTAATAGTCGCCACAACATCTTTCAGCGGCAAATACAACACTCCCAGCCCTACCATTAATGGCCAGGTAAGACTACCGGAAATAAACCTATACATATGATAAGCCCCTTGTTCCATTTTTTTCGGCATAATTTTTAATGACTTGATTATTGCTGCAGAAATAATCATAACAATAGCACCAGGGATATCGATAAACTTATTCATCAGTCCGCCAAAAATAAAGAAACTGCAGGCCAGAAGCAGCCCTGCTCCCATTAATGGGAATTCGATAGGCTTCTCCTTGTTCATTTCCTCCAACAATTCTTTATCATCACCCGATCGAACTAAAAGTCCGTTTCCATTGTACTTAGGGTGCTTTTCACCGAACCTCATCAAAAAGCCCGAACAAATTATAGCTACAATATTTCCCAGTACAGCAGCCGGAATTAACTGAGGAATAAATACTTCCTGCGGCTGGTGCATTATTTCCGAATACCCCAAAGACAGCGGCAAAATACCTTCGCCAATACCGCCGCCAATAATTGGAACGATAATATAAAAAAAGGTATACTTAAAATTATATCCAAATAATGCCCCTACTACAAGCCCAACCCCAACGCAAACTATAGTTCCTACTAATAAGGGAATAAACATGCGCAAGAATCCCTGTACCAGAACTTTTCGATTCATTCCAAAGATACTTCCTACCACTAGACATGAGATGTACAAATAAAGGAAATTGTCAGTTTTCATTACTGCCGTAATCGCTTTTAATGTCGCCGGATTAAACAAATTATAGAATACCATGAATGACGGCACAATCATCGCCATAATTGCCGGTCCGCCAATATTTTTTAATATTGGAACCCTCATTCCAATGTCACCAAGCAGTACTCCTAAAATAATAATAACAGCAAAACCACCAATCATATCTGCTGGCAATTTTTCGTAAATTGATGCACAAAAAATAATTGACGCCAGTACCACATACAACGGCAACGGAACAACACCTATTTTCAGACTACCAACCTTAGCAAAGATACTGCGAGATTTTAAAATATCAGCTTGCAAACATTCAACTTTTACATTGCTCATTGCCTTACCTCCTTTTTTCTTATGGTAAGGCATTCTAGTAACAATTCATAGTTTAATGAATTATTGCAATAGTTTAGTAATTAAAGTAATCAAACTAAATTTCATAACCGATTTATTAAATCACTATTCATGTTAATACAATGATATTTGAAGACCGGTCTCCCCACCGAACCATAGGTTACTTCCATATCTAATACTTTTATCTGCTCTAAAAAATCAAGATATTTCCGCATCGATACCCGTGAAATCCCCATACTGTCTGCCAAATATTTTGTTGTAAAAGAAGTACCATTTAAGCTTTGAATATACTCACATACCTTCTTTAAAGTATTACGATCTAAACCTTTAGGCAATTTATCCTGCTCTGGGTATTCTCGCCATAAAATCCGCTCATCTAGTTCTGCCTGAGTCATAGCAGATTGATCTTTTATACAAACAGAACGTTTGCGATATGCCGCCAAGGCTGCATTAAAGCGCTCAAATTCAAAAGGCTTAATTAAATAATCCACTGCTCCATACCGCAAAGCTTCATTAATATTGTGCCGGTCACAGGCAGCTGTCACCAATATCGCATCAATACCTTTACCTGCTTTCCTAATATAAGCTAACAATTCCAAACCATTCATACCAGGCATAAATATATCCAGCAATATTAAATCAATATGGTGCCCATCCATAATTTTTAGGGCCTCATCGACCGAACGAACAACAGCAACTAAAATAAATCCTTCAACCTGCTCCAAGTAACGCCTATTTAATTCCGCTACCATCGGATCATCTTCCACAATGAGAACCTTAATCATTCGCCTCACCCTTGCTCAGATAAGGTAAAGTAACCATAAACTTAGTCCCGACGCCAACCTCTGAGACCACGCTAATTCGCCCCTTTAATTTTTCCACATTTTGTTGCACCAAAAATAGCCCCCACCCTCGATTATCAGCCTTTGTTGAGTAGCCTTTAAGAAAAATCCGACTTATCTCCTCCACTGGTATTCCTATCCCAGTATCGCTTACCTCAATGAACAAAACTTCGTTATTATAAACAAAACTTACATCAATCCGTTTTAAACTGCTACCTGCAATTGCCTCAAATGCATTATCTATCAGATTACCTACTATTGTAACCAGCGCATGAACAATTTCCGATTCGACCGAATCCGGCAAAAATGAATCTTCCGAAATAACCAAATCAGTCCCAGCTTCCCTAGCGCGACTAAGCTTACCTAACAGAAATCCCGCAAATATTGGATTTTTAATGCGCCGAATTACATAACCAACCTCATCCTGGTATTGCTGCGCAATCTGCGAAACATAATTAGCCAATTGATCATAACTTTCTAATCGAACCAGCCCTAATATAACATGAAGCTTATTCATAAATTCATGTGTTTTAGCCCTAAGCGCCTCAGCATAACTTCGGACACCAGTCAACTCTTCGGCCAACTGCTGCATCTCAGTCTTATCACGAAAAGTTGCAATCGCCCCTACAATCTCGCCACTTACGCTTACCGGAACCCGATTGGTCAATAAAGTTATCCCGTTCATATCCTGTTCCTGGTCCACTTCTGCAATTCCTGTCACCAATATATTGTGAAGTCGGCTGTTAGGTACATACAACTCAACATTTTGTCCAAGCGGATTACCCTTAATACCAGCCTGATTCAAAAGCCTCCGGGCCTCACCATTAACTAACGTAATCTGTGCTTTTTTGTCAACAGCAATAATACCTTCCCGTACCGCCTGCAGCATAGCGCTGCGCTCCTCCAGCAATTTTGCAATAGCAAACGGCTCTAATCCAAATAGCGTCTTTTTTATATTTCTTGCTAGTACTATTGCCCCGACAGCCCCCACTAGAAAGCCAAGACCGACAGCTAAATAGATTGTCGTTCGACTAATGTCAACTGCTTGCTTAATACTATCCAATAAAATTCCTACTGCAACAGCGCCAATTTGCTTTCCCTCCGGTGAATAAATAGGCGTAAACGACCGCAAAGACTGTCCCAATGTTCCCTCAGCATAAGAAACATATTCCTTTCCATTAAATACATCATCTTCGTCCCCGCCGACAAAATGATGTCCTATCTTAGTAACATCAGAATGGGATTTTCGGATCCCATTCACATCCATCACCACAATATACTCGACATGAGTAACATTACGAATTTTTTCGGTAAACAATTGTATTTCACTTTCACTACGCTGTCCATTCAAGGCTTCAATTACCACCGTTGAATTAGCTACCACCCGGGAAATATCAGTAGCTTTTTGGGCCAGATTCTTTTGCGTATTTTCAGCAATCTGTTTACTGATTAATACATAAGTGACTAATAGCGCTAAGGCAACCACGCAGAATACTAACACTGTAATTTTGCTCCGTAAACTAAAGTAAGTCTTTCTGCCTTCCACTAACCCTCACTCCACCGCTCCTAAAATAAAGCCCCTACTCCATTTTCCAATTCTGCCCGCTATCAACCAGGCATATTCAGCAGTCTTTTCGTCAAAATACCTCGCCAGCTATCTCTCTTTTATTGTAACCGCTCCAATAATCGAAACTGTACCCTTTATTGCCACCCGCTCTGGGCAAATCCTCATCTGAACTATAAAAAGCCACATAAGTAAGTGTTTTTGCCCTACCAAAGGTACTATTATCACAACATCTGCTAATTTGTCGCCGCCAAGTTCCGGTATCAAAAAAGAACTCTTCCTTGCCATCATCGCGTCGGCGTAGATATTCTATCGCAGGATTATGAGTATGGCCGGAAACCAGATACTGATATTGAGCATTCTGCAAAATAGGCTCCCTCTGAATATAGCTCCTCTGCGGTAAATACCACGAATCTTGCCCAGTTGATTGATTTCTCATTAAATAATTAATTAATAATTGTGGCGAAATAACTGCAAAAACTCTTAACAAATAAAATTTCACCATCCCGAGTTTCTTGCATACAAATTCGCTTTCCAAAGCTCTTGGAAGAGCCATTGTAAATATAAAATATAATAAAAACTTCCATGCCATATATTTATCTGCCATTTCTGATTCCAGAAACTTTTTTATTGCTGTCAAAGGTCTTAAATCATCAAACTCAAGAAACTTGCGGTAAATAAGTCTATATTCGTCTTGGTCTGGACCACATTTCATGTCTTTTTCATAACGCTTTCGGTATTCGAAAGCAACCCGAGCAGCAAAATCAATTGTTACATAATCGCCAAGAGGAGCCAAATCATATTCTTCGTTTTTAACAACAAATGGACCCTTCCTAGGAATTTCTCCGGCAAAATTAATGGGATCATACTCATGCCCGTGCCTAATGTGCACGCCATACTTCTCCATAACTATTTCATGTTCAAAGCATCCTTCGCCGTTAAGCCCTAATAGAGCTCTTACCCTTTTTTGCAGGGGCTCGTACAAATTAACTATTCGGTCGTGATTCCCCGGAATATATCTAAAATCTATTTTTACATCATTTGAACTAATTTCAAGTAGCTTATTAAAACAATCAAAAGTCTGACGATTACTTTCAACAATGTCATCAAAAATCTTTACCGCAATGGGTCCCCATTTATCTGATGAATATTCGTCATATGGCCTGACATCATAGTTAAACCACTGCCTACTCCGGTTAAAATCAAAGATATCTCCTGCCAAAACGATTATTAGTTCCTGGGCGTTATTGAGTCTAGCTAATGATCGAAGTTCCTCGAAAGTTGTCTCAAATACTTCATAAAATATATTTCGTTGTACATCGACAAGAATATTACCTTGCTCGTCTTTAATTACGTCATTGATAGTGTCTTGAAAATGAAGATCGCTAATCACCACCAACATGCATAGACACCTCTTGTATAATAGGTTACGCTGCTAATCTACATTTATCATACTTACGCGTCTCCTATATGATATTTACTTGTATTTCATATTATCATACGTTTAAAATATCCCAAAGTCCTCTTGATACAAAATTGTTACATTTATTATTAAGGCTTATAAAAATGAATTAATTTATACGACTATCTTTGTTATTCATATTTCCAATGAGAGACCGTAAAAGAACCATCACTTACAATAAAAATTGCGGCTTTGAGTTAAGCCGCACACCATAATAAGGTACTGTTATGTTCTTCTAGATCGCACTATCTTTAACATTATTACGTAGATGAATAGCTTCGGCAATGGCCGAAGCGCTTATTCTATCTTCTCCTGCCAAATCCGCTATAGAGCGAGCAACTTTCAGCACCCGGTCGTAACCGCGAGCACTTAAATTCATCTTCTCAAAAGCTTGCTCAAGCAACAGCTGCGCCTCATCAGTCATCAGGCATGTATTTTTTACATGGCGATGACTCATTTGGGAGTTAGCAAACAACCCGTATTTTCTAAGCCGCTCGCGCTGTCGTTCCCGGGCAGCTTCAACCCTTTGCCGAACTACCGCCGAAGTTTCGCCAACTTTATTAGCAGTAAATTCAGAGTATTCAAGACGAGGAACATTAATGTTAATGTCAATACGGTCAAGCAGAGGACCGGAAATCTTCTTAATATAACGTCGAATATCGACCACTGTACAAGTGCACTCCCTATTAGAATCACCCAGGAATCCACAAAAACACGGATTCATTGCCGCCACCAACATGAAATTAGCCGGATAAGACAGTGACGCATTTACCCTGGAAATAGTAACCTCACCATCTTCTACCGGCTGGCGAAGAACTTCTAACACTTGACGTGGAAACTCAGGCAGTTCATCTAAAAACAGCACTCCGTGGTGGCTTAAAGTTACTTCACCAGGTCGCGGAATCCTTCCGCCACCAATCATACCGGAATCAGAAATCGTATGATGCGGACTACGGAAAGGTCTTACAGCCACCAAGCCGGTATTATTCTTGAGTAGTCCAGCAATGCTGTAAATCTTCGTCACTTCCAGCGCTTCTTGTTCGGTCATCGTTGGTAAAATCGATGGCAGTCGTTTAGCCAGCATAGTTTTCCCCGAACCAGGCGGACCGACTAAAAGAATATTATGTCCGCCGGTAGCAGCTATTTCAAGGGCGCGTTTAGCTACAACCTGCCCCTGTACCTCTGATAAATCATCGGTAGATGCGCAGTATGAAAACGGCGCACATTCTTTTGAGACTTGTTCTAGTAGCTTTTCCCCTCTTAAATGAAGGACAACTTCTTCAAGTGTCTTTGGAGCATAAACAATTAGATTCCCCGCAAAAACTGCTTCCTGAGCGTTTTCTGGCGCTACAATCACTTCACATTTTTCCTGCTCAGCAATTGAGGCAGCCATTGGTAATATTCCGGAAATTTCCCGCAACTTGCCTTCCAGCGATAATTCGCTGATAAAAACATAGCGACAACAACGTTCAGGGTCAATCTGTCCACTAGCCGCCAAAATTCCTACTGCAATTGGCAAATCCAAACCTGAACCGTCTTTTCGCATATCAGCCGGAGCAAGATTTACAGTTATCCGCCGCACGGGAAATTCAAACCCTGTATTTTTAATTGCGGCCCGTACCCGCTCCCGCGATTCTTTTACCGCCGTGTCAGGAAGTCCAACAATATCAAGACCCGGCAAACCGTTAGAAATATCGACTTCAACAATTATTAATGCACCGTTAATGCCTAACGTCGCCGCCCCAAAGGTTTGTGCAAACAACCCAACTCCTCCATTCACTGACGCAGAAGCGCCAACTGAATTTATCTCTCACCAAACGCATTTATAATGTGATTTAGACGGACTCTACCACCATTTAAATCCATCCATACCTCCACTACATCAAAACGAACCGGCGCATCGACCTGGGCTGTTTGCTTCAGATAACTAAGTGCAGTTTGAATTATTTTCCTTTGTTTGCTAAAAGTTACTGCCTCAGCGGGACTGCCATACTGATTGCTACTCCTAGTTTTAACTTCAATAAATACAATTGTGCCTTTTACCTTAGCGATGATGTCCACTTCACCGGTTACAGTTCGATATTTTGTTGCCAGCACTTTATATCCATTCAAAATTAAATAATCCTTAACAGCTTTCTCACCAGCATCGCCAAGCGCAATATTAGTCATTAATTAACGCTCCACAACATCTGCAATATACAGCCGCGAATTTTTTGACAAGTCGATTTCCACAATCCTGTCAATCCGCTGTTGGTATTCATCTGCAATAATCCGTACCACTGGTTTATGTTTGACTTCTTTAGAAATATCGACCACCACGCCTATCTCATTATTACTTAGCCTCACTACAGTTCCTATTGGATAAATCGCAATATTGCTGGTAAAGTTATCCACAACTGTGGGATTAAAATTGCTTCCCGACTCATTAGCAATAATGGCTAGAGCTTCATATACCGGCACTGCAGCACGATAAGAAACATCAGAAGTAAGTGCATCATAAGAATCAGCCAGCGCGACAACTTGGGCAAACTCATGGATTTCGCAGCCACTCAGGCCACGCGGATACCCACTGCCATCATATCGTTCATGGTGTTGAAAAGCGCAGTGAGCAGATAGAAGACTAATATCAGGATTCTTGCGTAAAATATCGAACCCTAATTGAGAATGCTGTCGTGTTTCTTCCAATTCCTTGGCGGTAAGACGGTCACTTTTATTCAATAACTCTTGATCAAGCATAATTTTTCCTATATCGTGGAGCAACGCGCCAACACCTAAATCCCTGAGACGTAATTCATCATACCCCATGCTAATACCAGTCATAATTGATAAAATACATACACTTACCGAATGATTAAACAAATAGTCGCTCCGTGTCCTTAGGTCAATAAAATTAACAAGCGTACCTTTATTGCGGCACAATTCATCCACCAAATTGTTGGCGGTTTTTTTTGCCTGACCGGCATCTACCATTTTTCCGACCTTAACTTTATCCATTATGTTTTTAGCGGTGTTAACCGCTTCAATACGGGCCTTTTCACTTACTACGTCAGGTACTTCAATATCAGCGGTTAATTCGTCTTCTACATAGATATAAGACAAATCAAGCTCCCTAAGGCGCCGTACATAGCTATCTTTGACTTCCAGCCCGGCATTCAAGAGTATCTTACCATCAGCACTATACAGCGGCTTAGCTATTTTCATGCCAGCTGCTATATTATCCAAAAGAATCCGGCGCATGTTTGCCCTCCCTAGAAAACCTTTGTCACTCGCCTTGATCAATTCGGTAAATATACGCCAAAACTTCAGCTACCGCATGATAAAGTTCAGCGGGAATTTCCCTGTCTAGTTCTACTGCCATCAGCATACTGACCAAGGTTTTATTCTGATAAACCGGAATGCTATGCTGCTTAGCTGCAGCTAAAATGGTTTCCGCTACATACCCGGTGCCTTTCGCCACAACCCGGGGTGCTTTGTCAAATTCCTCCTCTTTATAACGAATAGCTACTGCTTGAGGAGAAGTCCCTTTTTCCAACTCAGTCATAATACCACCTTAAATGAGTATTAAATTCTATCCTCCGGTAATAGAGACACTACATTAATACCAATAAGCGAAAGCTTTGATTTACAAATATTTTTCTGAATACCGGGAATAATGTTCTTAAATTTCTCAGCAGTATTTATATCACTAAAACCAATCTTAATATTAAGTTTGTTATTGCCAAATATATGAAATACGCTATCAACTACACCAATATTCTCAGTTACAAAACACAACCTGAGCCACACCTCAGGAAAAACTCCGCCATTTTCATGCTGCTTAGCATCTTTAAATATATGAATATAAACCGGATATGGCTTAGTATCAGAACCAAAATACAGCGGAATAACCATGGTCATTCCATTTTGGTGGACCTCCGACTCACCAGTCTTTTCAGTAAATCGCTGGACAGCTACCGCAAGTTCACGCAAGCTGCGTCCAGCATGATTAAGCGAATCCGGAACCATTTGAAGCCACTCACTAGCAGCCTTCAATTTAGATAACGTCCATAAGTCCACTAGTTCAGGAAACTCATTTAGAATTACTGCTTGCTGAATATTGATCGGCATTATATCTTTAAAAAGGCGTACTAAGTTTTGAAATACAACCTTTTCCTTCGGAGGCATATCATTTGTCAATTGTAGCGCCATTTGCCGTAAATTTGCCACCAAAACGGCTTTTTCTTGCACAGGCTCTTTACTGCTAAGCAGACTTTCGAAACGTTCGAAAATGTCATCCATAATAGCCGGTAACCCGCTTGCCAACACAGGATACTTTTCGCCGCCAAGAGCACCTTCAGCCTGGGCAGTACTCTCGGTTGCTAACTCCTGAATAAATTGTTCAACTGTCTGGCGTAAGCTAAAAACCAGACTTTCATTGCCTAACCCTCCTTTAATGACAAGCTGGCCCGAGAACTCAGTAATAACCTTCTCCAGAACTTTTGACAAATTGTCTAAAGAATCACAACTGAAACTCCCAAGTTCTTTAGTATCAATCTTACTAAGAAGTTGGCGGCCTACTTCGTGCAAGATGAACGGAGCATCTGATACAGGGACTTGGCATTCAGCAAGTTGGCCTGCCAATTCTAGGATATATTTCTCCGAAAAATTAGGTAATCTAGCACTTTGATTGGCAAACTTAGTCATTATACTTTGCCATACCTCAGGCAAGCCCTCTGGAAAATATTGCTTTAGCATCACAGCATCATCAATCGCATTAGCCATACTAGACAAGTTTTGCACAGCAATTTTCTTGCCCTTTAGTATTGCCGTCATTCCACCTGGTATAACCTCACTTGCAAACAACGGCTGCTCTATAAGTGCTTTAGCTCGAGAGGCAACTTGACATGGCATTTTTTTCAATTCGGCAGTTTGCTCGGTTAAGAGTTTTGTTAGCTCGCTCAATAACATTTTTATTTGGCTGTCTAAAAAAAGTTGAACCTGCTCCTGTATAAGCGTAGGACGTACCTCCGCCTTTTCCGTCTGAAAGGCACCAGTCATTTGCGATGTTTCGTTCAGCCTAACAGCATTAATCGGCGCATCGCCAGTAAGTGGATTAATCCTCATCGAACAAGGTCCCCCATGTTTTTATAGGAGCAAAACTCCGCCGATGTACAGGGCATGGTCCGTATTTTTTCAAAGCATCAATATGTTCCTTAGTGCCATATCCCTTGTGCCTAGAAAAACCATACTGTGGATACTCTTTATCCAGTTCATCCATCAGCCGATCTCTTTTTACTTTGGCTACTATGGAAGCAGCAGCAATGGATGCACTAAGCGCGTCACCCTTAATTATTGACAAATTGGGTATCGCCAACTTGCGTAATGGCACGGCATCAATTAAAACAGCATCAGGTTCAACTTGAAGATCCCTCAAACTCTGGTACATACCCAAAATAGTCGCCTGATATATATTAAATTTATCAATTGTTTCAACATCAACTTCAGTATAGCATACTGCCAACGCGGTATCGCTAATGGCGCGGAATAAATTTTCCCGTTGCTTGGCTGATAGCTTCTTCGAGTCATTGATACCATTTAACTTACAGTCAAGCGGCAAGATTACAGCAGCAGTCACTACAGGTCCTGCCAATGGACCTCGTCCAGCTTCATCCACTCCAGCAATCAAATGGTAGCCTTTCTGTTGAAAGCCGCGTTCATATTCAAAAAGCAACTTCAGGCGCTCATTTTCTTTATCCAGGTCCTTTCGCCGCCTTTGCCAACTTTCAATAAGTCGCGCTACCGTGCTCCGTTTATCAGCTTTAATTTCTTCTATTATTTCAGGTGTGACATTGCCGGATGCAAGAAATGCAGCAATCCGATCAACGCTCATCCGGGTTATTTCCAAATAACAATTCCTCCGATTTTAGCGGTCTAATATAATGTCTATATTTTACTAATTCTTGCTGAACAAAAAAATCCCTGCCTGACACCCTTAATATGTAAGATGGCAAAAAATAAATCGGCTGTTTAGCCGATTTATTCTTTTGATAGCTAATTATCTTGTTCAAGTTTAGTTTCTGGGGGAATATCAAGTGTAAACCGCCCCAGTTTACCATCACGAAATTCGCTTAATACAATACGTCCAGCCTTTTCCAGGTCAATGACTCCTCCGCTTCTTTTGCAACCACGCCGCTCGCCAATTAAGGACAAAAGCTCTTCCATTTCATCTGCGAGTGGTTCGGTCAGTCGATACCGTTCATTTAAACGAGCACTATAGTGCTGCGCCAGCAGTGCCAATAGCTTCATGATTACCTTTTCAAGTTCAACAGCTTCATCACTGATAGCGCCTGTAACCGCAAGCTTAAAGGCAGCCTCTTGGTCCTCCAGCTTAGGCCATAAAACACCTGGCGTATCCAACAGTTCCAAGTTCTTTCCAATCTTAATCCACTGTTGGCCGCGCGTAACACCCGGCTTATCTCCGGTTCGCACCGTTGCCGTCCCTAAAAGGCGATTAATTAACGAAGACTTTCCTACATTAGGAATACCTAGAATCATCGCCCTCACCGGGCGAGCTTTTATACCTTTAGCAGCAAGTCTGGCTATTTTTTCACTAGCAGCGTCATATGCTTTTGCGGCAAGTTCTTTCGAGCCTTTACCACTTATTGTTTCCAGCACCACAACCGGCCGCCCTTTAGCACGAAAAGCAGCTAACCAAGAAGCTGTAGCCGCCGCCTCAGCTAAATCGGCTTTATTTAGAGCAACAACGTGCGGCTTGTCACCAATAATTTCTTCAATAACCGGATTAGCGCTACTAATGGGAATTCTGGCATCCAATAGTTCGATTACAACATCGACTAATTTCAACTGCTCACGAATCATCCGGTGGGCTTTCGCCATATGACCGGGAAACCAATGAATGGTCATAATCCCACTTCCTAGTTATGTGGTTTTCTAAGGGAGAGCTTTAAAATGATCAAACGGCCAGAAAACAACTATGGCTTTACCTTTGATTAATTCATAAGGCACGAATCCAACATCATTAAACCGACTGTCTTCTGAATTGTTTCGATTATCACCCATAACAAATATGTGTCCGTTCGGTACTGTTGAAAGCGGGTAAGATCCCCTAGTTCGCTCTAAAATATATGGTTCGTTTTGTAGT
Source organism: Bacillota bacterium (assembly GCA_017889635.1). Lineage (GTDB taxonomy): Bacteria > Bacillota > Negativicutes > Sporomusales > CTSoil-080 > CTSoil-080. The sequence continues at coordinate 46,235 of JAGGAC010000005.1, forward strand.
TCACCATTAACAAATACCCGACCGTCTTTAATTTCAATGGTATCACCCGGTATGGCAATAACCCGCTTGATAAAGTCCCGACTTGTATCACTAGGATATTTAAACACCAGAACATCACCGCGCTGTGGAGACTTAAAGCGATAAATAAACTTGTTGACCACTAGACGTTCAGCCGTTCGTAATGTTGGCTGCATAGAAGGCCCCTCAACCATATACAGTTCAACAATAAAATAGCGAATAAAGAGTGCCAATGCAACAGCAATAACAATCGACACTATCCAATCCTTAGCAATCTCGCCATAACTCGGAGTCTTTTTGTCATCATCGTCAGACGAGTTGTTTCTGTTATTATTTTGAGGCAATTTATTTTCGCTTTCGCTATTTAACTTACTCAAGATATTACCCCCTGACTAAATGAAGAAAAGGGACTGACTACAGTCCCTCTCTCTACTAGCGTTTTTCTTTGATTCGGGCCGCTTTGCCGGTAAGATTACGCAAGTAATAGAGTTTGGCCCGACGCACTACGCCTTTACGTACTACCTCAATCTTTTCGATGCGTCTTGAATGAACTGGGAAGGTTCTTTCTACGCCAACACGGTAAGAAACTCTCCGAACAGTGAAAGTTTCTCTAACACTAGTTCCTTGGCGTTTAATTACCACACCTTCGAAAACCTGAATACGTTCACGTGTTCCTTCAACAACTTTTACATGAACCTTTACGGTATCTCCCGGTTTAAAATCAGGAATATCGTCCCGCAATTGTTCTTGTTCTAATACTCTTAATATATCCATTTAAAGTCCTCCTCATACTAGACGTTCGTACCGAGATAAGGCAGAGGACCGTCCGTTTTACACATAGTGGATTATACCATATGTATTTATAAAACACAACTTGAAATGCATTATTCGGCCTAGTTCCACCATTTTTCACCTAATAGGCGGTCTAAAATAATAGCTACTGCAGAACGAACCGGCAGATGATTATAATCACCAGGACCATATATCGGCTCAAGGATAAAATCAAAGCCAGCCATAAGCTCTTGCTCCATGCCATATCCTGTACCAAACAATACTAGACATGGCCGATTTCCGGTTTCAAGAAGATTTCTCAAACACTGATATGAAACAGTATTTGCATACTTTCTGGCATCAGTAGTAACTATAATTGGCGCTATTCCTTCCTCAGCCGTGATTGAAGCGACAACGCTCGCAATATCAGGTGCAATATCAAGGATGGATAGAGCTTCTTTTCGATCAGGATTATACTCGCCGCCAAACCCCTCCCGCCAATAACCTATCATTTCCCTTACAAGGTTAGCCTGGCTATCCAGCGGATGAATAATATAATAGCGTTTAAGCGAGTAGGTACGAGCCGTCCGTGAAATATCATGCACATCAAAATTAGTGATGGCTGTAGCAATAATGTCATTGTTTTTATTGTATATGGGGTAATGCACTAGGCCAAGATAAACATTGACGGCCATGTCAGTTCCCCCCTCGCTCATCCAGTATTTCTCGCAAAAGCTTAGCATCTTCGGCAGTTAAATTCGCTGCCACCAATAAATCTGGGCGACGCTCCAGGGTATTTCTTAGAGACTCTTTGCGGCGCCATTTGGCGATTTTTGCATGGTCGCCGGAAATAAGCACCTCTGGAACCTCCCAACCGCGAAACTCCCGTGGTCTGGTATACTGAGGATATTCCAATAGGCTGGAATAAAATGAATCCTGCTGTGCCGCATCACTTGCGCCAAGAACACCTGGCAACATTCTGGCTACAGTATCTACAACCACCATCGCTGGAAGTTCACCCCCAGTAAGAACATAATCACCGATAGACAACGCTTCATCAGCCAGATGTTCTCTTACTCGCTCATCAATGCCTTCATAGTGTCCTGAAATAAGAATAAGCTGATCATAGGCCGCCAGTTCTCGAGCCTTAGCCTGATCAAGCCGTTGTCCGCCGGGACACAAGAGAATTATTCTCTTGTTTAGGTTTAAATCGCCAATTACACTCTCTACTGCCCGAACCACTGGATCAACCTTCATCACCATACCTGATCCGCCTCCAAACGGAGTATCATCAACTATATGGTGTTTATCAAAAGCAAAATTTCGAGGATTGACAATGCCGATATTCAAAATACCAGCATCAATCGCACGCTTGATAATACTATGTCCGAACGGTCCGACAAACATATCAGGGAATAAAGACACTACATCTATACGCATATTATTCCCATTCTTCCTGTAGTTTTACGGTCATTCGCTTACTTTGAAGATCAATAATTTTTACGACATCCTTTAACGCAGGAATCATTATCGAGTGCTGATTTTCGGCTTCGACTATATAAACATCATTACTGCCTGTTGGCATTACTTCTTTTACAATGCCAAGAAAAGTGCCGGTTTCATCATAAACAGCTAAGCCAATGATGTCGAAAGTGTAATAATGTCCTTCAGGCAACGCGACCAGTTCTTCTCGGGTAACCTTAATAATTTTTCCTTTGAGCTCTTCAACAGCATTTCGGTCAGATAAGCCGATAAAGCTCAAAAGCACAAACTGTTTATGATATTTTACTTCTTTAATGCCTAATTTTCGTCCATCATCCAATAGCACGTATTTCATTGTCTGGAAACGCTCAGGAAAATCAGTTAGCGGAATAACACGAACGTCACCCCGCACGCCGTGCGGGGCAACAATTTTTCCAATGGTTATTAAACTATTGTCAACCATAACTAAGACCTAAAAGCGATTACTTTGCCATCTTCCAGCAAAATTTCCGCCGCTAAAACTTTGTGTAAGTCATCACCGATATTGATGGTAACCATCCTATCAATAGTTCCCTGAGTTATTTCCGCACCAATCTCTAGTTCAGCCGTTTCTTTCAGCTTCTCTGTAGCATGATTTTTAAAATCAATGCGTTTTTGTTTTTCGGTATCGATCTGCTGTCTGAGTGCCGTCAACCCCTGGGCATCAAGCTTAGCTTGCTCAGTCATGGCACGTTTGGCATGAAACTCAATCTGCGTGAGTTCCATATCAGCATTCTTTATCGCTTCCTGAATCTCAGCCGCTAATTGCTTTTTCAGTCGCTCAGTTACTTTGGCCTTAATGGCCACCGGGCATTTTAAAGTCATACTATCCATTTTATTACACCCTCTTAAAGGATTTCAACCATGACTTTCTTGTTTTCCCTAGTGGCGGCCGCTTTAACCACCATACGCAGCGCCTTGGCAATCCGGCCTTGTCGGCCGATTATCTTACCCATATCCTCAGGAGCAACACGAATTTCATAGGTAGTAACATTATTATTAACCGTAGCTGTGACATTGACCTGATCTGGTTTTTTCACTAACGACTTGGCGATAACTTCAATCAGCTCTTTCACTCTTACTACGCCTCTTTCTTGGTGCGCTTAGCTTCATCCCACTTTTTCAGGATGCCGACCTTACTAAAAATATCCTTTACGGTATCAGTAGGTTGAGCGCCTTTTTTCAGCCATTCGATGGCCTTTTCTTCGTCGATCTGAATAGTCGCCGGAAGAGTAGTGGAATCATAATGTCCAAGATTTTCAATAAACCGGCCGTCGCGCGGCGAACGTGAGTCAGCCACAACAATACGGTAAAATGGGCTTTTCTTTGCTCCCATACGTTTCAAACGGATTTTAACTGCCATGTAATTCACCTCCTTTGTAGAATAACCATAATACCCAAAACTAATTATTGCAAGAAGGGCATTTTAAAGCCGCCCTTCTTCTTACTGTTTTTCATTCCCTGAAAACGTTTCATCATTTTTTTTGCATCATCAAACTGTTTTAGCAGTCGGTTAACATCTTGCACCTTAGTACCACTGCCTAACGCAATGCGTTTACGACGACCACCATTAATAATAGCCGGCTCACGTCGCTCTTTAGGAGTCATGGACTGAATTATGGCCTCAACACGTTTAATTTGCTTTTCATCTATTTCAACATCTTTGAGCTTTTTCAGATTACCCATGCCGGGCAACATCCCCAGTATCTGATCCAGCGGACCCAACTTACGAACTTGCTGAAGCTGGTCAAGAAAATCGTCCAGCGTAAAATCTTCCTTGCGCAACTTCTTTTCCAAAGCCTGCGCCTTTTCGAAATCAAGTGTAGTTTCCGCTTTTTCGATTAAGCTTAAAACATCCCCCATTCCCAAAATACGGGAAGCCATCCTATCCGGATAAAATGGCTCAAGAGCATCAAGCTTTTCACCCATACCAGTAAATTTAACTGGGCAACCTGTCACTGCCTTAATTGAAAGCGCCGCTCCGCCTCTAGCATCACCGTCAAGCTTTGTGAGAATAATGCCGTCCAATCCGAGGTCTTTGTTAAAAGCTTCAGCTACCGTAACTGCATCCTGACCAGTCATAGCATCCACAACCAACAGTATTTCATGCGGTTTGACTACTTGTTTAACCGACTTCAGTTCGTCCATCAAAGCTTCATTTATATGCAGGCGTCCAGCGGTATCGATGATAACAACATCCCTAGCGTAGGACTGAGCATATTCCAAAGCCTTTTGGGCAATAACAACAGGCTTTTCCTTGTCTCCCAATGTAAATACCGGTAAGTCGAGTTGTTCGCCAAGCACTTCAAGTTGTTTAATAGCTGCCGGACGGTAAATGTCCGCCGCAACCAAAAGCGGCCGCTTATTTTGTTTTATTAAGTAGCTAGCCAATTTGCCTGCAGTAGTTGTTTTACCAGCCCCCTGGAGTCCTACCAGCATAACTACAGTCGGCGGGCGAGATGAAATTGTAATCCGGCTTTGGGTGCCTCCCATTAACGTGGTTAACTCATCATTGACAATTTTTATAACATGCTGCGCCGGAGTAAGGCTTTCCAACACTTCCTGTCCGACAGAGCGTTCTTTTACTTTAGCAATAAAATCCTTAGCAACCTTGAAATTGACATCAGCCTCAAGAAGCGCCACACGGACTTCTCGCATTGCCTCATTGACGTCACTCTCAGATAATTTTCCCCTGCCGCGCAGTTTTTTGAAAGTCTGCTGCAGTCTATCGGCTAAGCCTTCAAAAACCATCTTAGGTCTCCTCTTCCCGGTTAATCAGCCCCTGCAATATTTCAAGTGCAAGTTTGATTTGTGGTATTTTACGCTCTTCATCAGATAAGCTGTCAATGCAACCATATATGCTATGAATAGCAGCTTGTTCCTCTTTAAAGCGCTCCACCAATCCCAGCTTTAGCTCATAATCTTCCAGTATTTGCTCAGCTCGGCGCAAAATATCATACACCGCCTGCCGTGATACTGCATTAGCCCGTGCAATTTCTCCAAGCGAATCGTCATTCAGGTAGTGCATTTCTAGACAACGCTGTTGCTTATCTGTTAACAGCGCACCATAAAAATCATACAATAACCCAATGCGCAGCACTTTATCTAGCATGCCTACCACCTTCTCACTGACAAGGGAAAACCCTTTACACTTGAGATTATAACGGAAACATCTTTACCTGTCAAGTATTTTAACTTGTCAGTTTCGGATAAACAAAGCGTCTGCAAACTCCTTAGGATCAAACGGCCGTAAATCATCGGTTGCTTCCCCTATACCGATCCATTTTACCGGTAGCTCTAGTTCGGCTTTAATTGCGACAACAACTCCCCCCTTGGCTGTTCCGTCAAGTTTAGTCAAAACAACGCCTGAAACCTTGACTGCTTCTTTAAATAACTTAGCCTGAACTATCGCGTTTTGCCCAGTAGTAGCATCCAGCACCAACAAAACTTCATGCGGCGCGTCCGGTATTTCGCGGGCAATAACCCGGTAAATCTTCTTTAGTTCTTCCATCAAATTAGATTTTGTGTGCAGCCTTCCAGCGGTATCAACAATCAAAATATCAGCCCTTCGCGCCTTTGCTGCCTGTACAGCATCAAAAGCAACGGCCGCCGGATCGGAACCCTCACTGTGACAGATTACATCAGCATTTATACGCTGACCCCAGATTTCCAATTGGTCTATGGCCGCGGCCCGAAAAGTATCCCCGGCTGCTAAAAGCACCTTCAAACCCTGCTTATGATAATAGTTGCCAAGTTTACCAATAGTAGTAGTTTTACCAACACCGTTAACTCCCACCACCATGATTACAGTAGGCCCTTCACTAGCTTGTCCGAGCGGTGCCAATCCTTCATCCAGAATAGCGCTAATTCTATCTGCTAAGAAAGGCCTTAATTCTTCAGGAGACTGAATTTTATTCATTTTAATCGCGGTTTTGATATCAGTAATAAGCCGTGTTGTAGTATGAATCCCAACATCGGCCATTAACATTACTGCTTCCAAATCCGCGAGAAATTCTTCATCAATCTTGGTATAACCAGAAATTAGTTGTTCAATTTTCTCAGTAAAGCCATTGCGTGTTTTTGTCAATCCATCCTTTAGACGATCAAAAAATCCCATTGTTTACCCTCCGTATTGTTAGCCAGCCCGATCAACAAATTTGACGGACACCAATTTTGAAATACCTGACTCTTCCATAGTCACACCGTGCATGACATCAGCTGCTTCCATAGTACCTCTGCGATGGGTGACAATAATAAATTGTGTCCCCTTAGAATAATCGCGAAGAAAATCACTGAAACGCTGCACATTGGCTTCGTCCAGGGCGGCATCAATTTCATCCAGAACACAAAATGGCGTTGGCCGATGAGTAAGAAAAGCAAATAAAAGAGCAATAACAGTTAGAGCCCTTTCGCCACCAGAAAGCAGTGCCAAGTTCTGCTGTTTCTTACCAGGCGGCTGGACACTTATTTCAATGCCGCTGTTCAAAAGATCATCCGGATCAACAAGCTCAAGCTCTGCTTTACCGCCACCAAACAATTTGACATATAATTCTCCAAAATAAGTGTTTATCTTCTGAAATGCCTCACTAAATTGCCTGGACATTGTGCTGTCAATCTCTTTTATGATTGTTATTAGATAATCCTTAGCCGCCGCTAAATCTTGGTATTGGGTACGCAAAAATTCATAACGATCTTTGAGTTTGGCAAATTCCTCAATAGCTGCTGGATTTACCGGCCCCAGCATAGCGATTTCATCTTCAAGCTCGGCGATCTTAGCCGGAAGCGCAGTATGATCATCTTGCCGATATAAGCTTTTGGCCTCATCTATGCTCAGGGCATGGGTTTCGCGTAATTGTTCCAGACAATACTCGATCTCATAGCCAACTTTAGCTTCCAAAAGCTCCATTTCATGGCGGCGACTTTGTAAGGCATTGTTTTTTCGCCGCAATTCTTTTATCTCACGTTCGAACTTCTGTTGTCCGGCTAGCACCTCAAGCTTAGCAGCTGATGCAATATTACGCTGTTCTTGCTGCTCTTTATTCCTAGCAGCCGCTAATTCTCGCTTCTCTGCGATCACCATTAATTCAGCCTTGGCTTTGGCTATTTCCGATCTTACCCGCTGTTCTTCAGCAACAGCTGCCTCTAACAGGCCCTTTAAACGTCCTGATATTTGCAGGTAATGTTCGCAATTTTCCTTAATAGCATTAATCTCTTGATTTAAAGCTGATAGCCTGATTTTACTATCAGTCAGTGTAGCGCTAATTCTTTCCCGAGACACCTGCAAACCTTTTAGTTCTTCTTGCCAATCGGTCAATTGACGCTTATGCTCGACATCACGGCTTTCCAAAAACGCTATCTGATTAGCGGCTGCAGTAATTTGGGTGGCATATGCATCGCTGCTGGTCATAGACGAAGCGACTTCTCTGGCAACAGTATCAATGGACAACGTTAAACGCTTAATGTCAAGGCCAATTTTCTCGGCATGCACCGACAGTTCAGCCTGCCTAAGTTCCTGCGTCCGGCGCATGTTGAACGCTGCACTGAGTTCATTATTGTGGGCAGCAATTTTTGCCCGAATGTTTTCCGCCTGATGGCGTACCTCGCCGCGTTTAGTTTCCATTTCTGTCACAGTAGCTTTAAGGACTTCTATTTCATTGCTGCGACTGATAAAACTCGCCTCGCGCCGTCCGACGCTCCCTCCAGTAATGCTGCCGCCTGGACTAACAAGTTCACCGTCTAACGTTACAATCCTCACACCAAAAGCCTGCTGTCTGGCAATCCCAAGCGCCGCATCTATATCTTTCGCAACAACAGTTCGAGCCAAAAGATATTCCACTACTGGCCGATAACGTTCTTCACACTCAACCAGATCGGAAGCAAAACCAATCGCCCCTGAAGAAAGAGCTGCAGCTCTTTCTGCCTCTCTGGGTCGATTAACTTTTATTGTATTAAGCGGCAAAAAGGTTGCCCGACCAAGATTTTGGTGTTTTAAAAGACCGATTGCCGCCTTGGCTGTAGCATCGCTTTCAACAATAATATGCTGAAGCGCACCGCCCAAAGACGTTTCTATAGCCACAACATATTCGCTCGGAACGGTAAGAATTTGAGCTACCGCACCGCATACTTCATGCCGCCAGGGGGCGGTACTCTTGAGTACGCTCTTTACGCCCCGGCCAAAGCCCTCGTATTCATCCTGCATATTGACCAGTACTTTTAATCGGGACGCTGTTTCGCCGATTTTCCCAGTCTGATGCGCTTCTTCCGCCACAACTTTAGTTAGCGTCTTTTCTTGCTGTTGTATTTGATCAGTTAGCTCACCAATAAGATAATTAGTTCTCAATTGCTCTTGTTTCAGCGCTGCTTGTTCGGCACTAGCATTATCTAATAAGCCTTTGCTTTCCGCTAATTGATTACTAAAATTCTGTCGCTCTTTGTCCAGTTGCCCCTGCCTTTGTCTCAGAATCTCAAGATCGCGTTCTAATGTACGCAAAGTATTCTTATTAGTAACAAGCTCCTGCATGTGGTCAAAATTCTTGTCCTTAGCGGTCTCAATCTGGCGTTCCACAACGCCGATAGCGTCCTCTACCTCCTGGAACTTCTCCTCACAAGAGGCTTGAGTCGTCTCAAGCTCTTTCTCCTGCCCCTCTTTCTCCCGAAGTACCTCGCGCCGCGACTCAAGCATTCGCTGGTTTTCTTCAGTTTCCATGCCAAGTCGCTTCTTTTCCTGCTCCAGTCGTTCACAACTCTTGTGTTCTTGCTCAGTACGCTCAGTAAGAACAGCAGCTTTACCATCCATCCGTTCAATTTCAGTAGTCGTACTGTTAATAACATTCTCAATGCTTTTAATGGTTTCATCCAAATCAATAAGCTTGTCGGTGAGGCGTTCTTTGTCAGTTTCGGTAATCGCCAATCTGGCAGTCACATCTGTTTCCTCGTCAGTTAAAGCGGCCTTTTCTAGATTTACCGACTCCTGATTCTTTTCAGCGTGGCTAAGCTTATCCAAAAGCAAAGTAACTTGGCAACCAGTTAATTCCTGTGCAAGTTCATTATACCGGGTCGTTTTTCTGGCACTTTCGCCTAACGGTTCCAGTTGCGTCTCTATTTCCGAAGTAATATCAAAAACGCGGTTAAGGTTATTCTCTGTATCATCTAATTTTCGGAGTGCATCCTTTTTACGATTTTTATATTTTATGATACCAGCCGCTTCTTCAAATAACAGTCGACGCTCATCGGCCTTGCTATTCAGCACCTCATCAACCTTGTTCTGGCTGATAACAGTCATCGAATCCCGTCCTAATCCGGCATCAACTAACAGGTCATGGATGTCTTTCAGGCGGCAAGATGATTTATTAATATAGTATTCACTATCCCCAGACCGAAAAACCCGTCGCGTAATAGTCACTTCATTAAAATCCAGCGCTAAAAGACCGTCACTGTTATCAAACACCAGCGTAACTTCAGCTACCCCAAGCGGTCGCCGCTTAACACTGCCAGCAAAGATAACATCTTCCATTTTAGCGCCGCGCAAATTGCGAATATTCTGCTCGCCAAGCACCCATCGCACCGCATCAGAAATATTACTTTTGCCACTCCCGTTCGGCCCAACTATCGCTGTAATACCAGGTTTAAATTCTAATTCAGTCTTTTCGGCAAATGATTTAAAACCATAGGCTTCCAGCTTCTTTAAAAGCAAATAACCACCCCGCATTTATATGGTTTCCAGTCACCAAGATTTTACCACATAGCCTGAACTGTATACAACAATAAAAACTAGTGGTAAAAATAAACTGCCCCCCCTAAAATAATTTCACTTTACAAAATTATCCTAGAAGGCGCAGTTTACCTAGCAGGATATTAAGTTTTTCACGCCAGTGCAACAAAATCTTGGTAAATTATTGGTAAAAAATGCTTACTTAATTAATTCGAAAATATTGTACAAACATCACCGGTTTTAACAAGAGCAGCATTAGCCTCGTCAGTATCCAGGTGGCATTCCAGGCTGGACGCATTCGTTACCCGAACATGCACTTTATCAAAAATCAGGCTCCTGTTTTCGTCGCCAACGCGAATTTTGACAAAATCATGATCCTTTAGCCCATACTGTTCAGCATCGACTGGAGTCATGTGAATATGACGGCGGGCAGCAATAACCCCACTATGTAGTTCTACTTTTCCCTTGGGGCCAATAATTGTAATAGCGGCAGAACCATCTAGGTCTCCCGAATCTCTTACTGGTGGCTTAACACCTAATTTTGCGGCATCTGTAAGCGAAATCTCAACCTGAGTCTGCCCACGAACCGGTCCAAGAATTCGTACCTTTGGAAAAGTACTTTTCTCTCCCTGTAAATCAACAAACTCCTGAGAAGCAAATTGACCGGGTTGGCTCAGCGCTTTAAAATTAGTTAACTCATACCCAGTACCAAAGAGTAACTCCAGATGCTCCTGGCTTAAATGAATATGCCGGGCGGAAATTCCTACCGGAATCGGCGGTTTAGACATAGTACAAATCCACTCCCTTTAGTGTGATTACTTCATGTTGGAAAAAAATACACTGGCGTGTGTATCCATCGCAACCTCTATATAAGGATGGCGGGAGCCATTGGAACACTTGGGACTAATATGCTGGATTACCCCAGCCACTTGGTTATTCTCTCTACCGCCAAGCGCAGTCTTTCTTCCGGCTGCACCAGCGCAAATCTTACATAACCTTCACCACAGGCCCCAAAGCCCACGCCTGGGATAACAGCAACCCCAGCCTCGTTGACAAGATCAACAACAAAATCAAAAGATAGCTGTTTTGTTGGAACCGGCGCCCAAATATACATCGAAGCCTTAGGCCGTGGCACTTTCCAACCAGCGGCCATAAGTCCGTCGACAATAATATCCCGTCGTCTTTGATATAATGCAGCCGTCTGGCGAACACAGTCATCAGGACCTCTTAATGCGGCTATAGCCGCCATTTGTACCGGGTAAAAAATCCCATAATCAAAGTTTGACTTGATTCGGCCCAATAATTCAATAGCCTTAGCATTGCCAACAACAAACCCAGCCCGACATCCAGCCATACTGTAAGTCTTCGAAAGCGAATGAAACTCAATTGCCACATCTTTTGCTCCCGGAAAACTCAGAATACTGTCTGGTCGATAATCGTCAAACACCAATTCACTATATGCGAAATCATGGCACACTAAAATATGATGGCGTTTGGCAAAATCAATCACCTTTTGGAAAAACTCGCTAGGAGCTATTGCCGCCAGCGGATTATTGGGGTAGTTTAATATCATTATTTTTGCTCGCCTTAGCACGTCCAAGGGTATAGCATCAAGGTCAGGCAAATAATTATTAGCAGCAATTAACGGCATCCGGTACAGCTCGGCATTAGCCGCTAGCGGCCCGGCGCTGAAAATAGGATAGCCGGGATCAGGTACCAGCACAACATCGCCTGGATTGACCAGGCAAAGCGCGATATGAGCTAACCCGTCTTGTGACCCCATAAGAGAGTGAACTTCAGTCTCCGGATCTAGTATAACGCCAAATTTTCGGTCATACCACGCTGCAACAGCTTCAAGAAAAGCCGACACACCTTTAGATAACGTATAACCATAATTGTTGGTATTTTCGATGCCTTCTTTTAAAGCCGCGATAATATGCGGCGCAGGCGCAAGATCAGGACTGCCAATACTAAGAGTTATAACATCCTTACCAATAGCATCCGCCTGTTTACGTAGTTCGTCAACCTGGCTGAAAATCGCGGATGTCATTCCCTTCATCCTTATTGCCTCTTCCAGCATTCTTTCACCTCTATGTTTACATAACATAATGCGCTACAATAGCCTGACACGTGTTCATTATAACACCATCTGCTGTATATTTCACCTGTTATAATGTTCTGACTTTAAACTGGTTTATTCTTCTATAGCACTTTAATTGCAATAAACTACGTGGTTTCCATTAGATATCATGCTATTTTTAGTCAAAAGTTTATATTTTCAGATATTTTTAAAACCGGTCTAACGCCAGTTTAGGATAACCTTAATCGTTAATTGTTTAATTCATAACACTTTGTGCTAACAAATAGATACGGTTATGCTTTTAACGAAAGTAAAAAAAGCCCAAGCTGTCGCTCTTAGTACGCGGACAGCTTGGGCTTAACAAAAAGTTTTTCCTTCGCCAACTCTTCAGCTTCTTCATTTTCACAATCATGCTCAAGATAACCTTAGAAAGAAGCCTTCATGCTGAAACCGTTATGCTTCGTGTTTATTGAGCATAATAATTCATTAAACAGCCAGCCAAAATAATATCCCGGTCATCTTTAGATAAATTCTCAAGCTTTAATTCAATAGACGTCTTTCCTGTGTCATTAATGATAACTGCTGGTATCCTATCCAAATCATCAATGACCGCCTGACGAATTCCAGGAATAAAAACATAGTCGTTTACCTTAAGCTTAGCCTGAACGCCCTCCTCAATAGTAAACGGCAGCATACCCCAGTTGATAAGATTGCTGCGATAACGTTTAGTAGCATATTCAATAGCAATATTAGCCTGCCCTCCCAGCACCTTCTGAGAAGAAGCAGCTTGTTCCCTAGCTGAACCGTCGCCAGGTTTGACAGCGAAGATTACACTGCCCAAACCGGTATCTTCAAAAAGCTGCAAGGGTTCCTGACCAGCTTCACCAATCAACTTGTAAATTTCTTGTAAGTCGTCAGACAACTTGCCTCCCAACGCCGCTTTTCGCCGTTCAAACTCAAGCTGTTGAATAGCTTTAGCCTTTCCGACATAAGCGGGATCCTTCCTGGACAACGCAAATTCCGCAAGCTTAAGTGGATTGGAACGATATGACGAAGTCTCGCCTGACGGCATCAGCTCATCAGTAGTAGTAACCGGATCATGAATCACCGTTACCAGCTTAAGCAGTAAATTCTTCGGTAAAGCTATCATCTTCGGCCAATCGGCAATATTAGGTCCGAATTTCAGTTCCGCCTCTGGCTTAGCTAGGCCGAACCCTTGGTATACCCGTTTATTATATATATCAGTGTTAAAAGAGTAATCAGACCTTACTGGCGTCACTTCAACCTCGGCTGCCGAAGTTAATATCCCGCCATTCAAAGCTGTCGCCGCTATTGACCGAGCATCCATAAGCGCTACCGATGCCAACTGACCGCTAGCAGGCTTCGAACCTTCACGATTAGGGAAATTTCTTGTAACATGGCGAACACTCAAGCCATTATTGGCCGGAGTATCACCGGCACCAAAACACGGTCCGCAGAAAGCACTCTTAATATTAGCGCCAGCCAGCACTAATTTTTCTATTGCCTTATTGGCAATCAGCCCCATGTATACCGGCTGACTGGCCGGATAAACATTCAGAGAAAACTCCCCATTGCCGACCGACTTATTATTTAATATCTCGGCCACTGCCGCAATATTTTCAAAGGTACCACCAGCGCAACCAGCAACTACCCCTTGATCAATCTTCAACTTCCCATTGACAACTTTATCAGCCAAGCTAAGCTTCAAATTAGGGCTCTCCAATTGTTTTTGCCCTTCGACTTCAACCGCATGGAGAATTTCTGCTGCATTTTTGTTAATCTCAGCAATAGTCCAAACATTGCTTGGATGAAATGGCAGAGCAATCATCGGTTCAACCTTGCTTAAATCAACCTTCACCAAGCCATCATAATAACTTACTTCACCCGGTTCCAGTTTTTTATATTCATCCGTTCGGCCATGCACCCGGTAAAAATCGGCTACTTTTTCATCAGTAACCCAAATTGACGACAAACAAGTAGTCTCCGTAGTCATCACGTCAATCCCGTTGCGATAATCAACTGAAAGCTTAGCAATCCCAGGACCAACAAACTCCAGCACTTTATTTTTTACAAACGAATTATTAAACACTGCCTTGATTATCGCCAGCGCCACATCCTGAGGCCCGACGCTAACCGCCGGTTCACCTTCCAAGTAAACAGCTATCACTTCCGGCTTCGCCAAATCATAAGTCTTCTCCAAAATCTGTTTTACAAGTTCCGGTCCACCTTCACCAACCCCCATAGTCCCAAGAGCGCCATAACGGGTATGGCTGTCCGACCCAAGGATCATTTTGCCGCAGCCGGTCATCATCTCCCTCACATACTGGTGAATAACCGCCTGGTGCGCAGGAACATATATTCCCCCGTATTTGTGCGCCGCCGATAATCCAAACACATGATCATCTTCATTAATAGTGCCGCCAACCGCGCATAAGCTGTTGTGGCAATTAGTCAAAACATAGGGAACAGGAAATTTTTTTAGCCCGCTTGCTCGCGCGGTCTGGACTATCCCTACATAAGTAATATCGTGCGATGCCAACGCGTCAAACCGCAGTTTTAAATTATTCTCATCGCCCGACTTGTTATGGCAGCTTAAAATCTGATGGGCGATAGTTCCTTTACGTGCTTTATCCCTGCAGATAGCGTCGCTAGTCAAAGGAGCAATCCCCGCCTTATTCAAGCAACTATTAATTTCGTCAGCACCTAGTTTATCGGCATCCGCCATAAGTAAACTACCCTTTAATAAAAAAACTCCCTTGTTCAATAGTTCAACCATATAATTACTCCTTTAACTTAATCTACCCTTAACTTATCTCCTGATTTATATTATTTTAACAAATTATTTTGTTTATAGGTAGTACTGCTTTCGAATTAAGTTTAAAAACATGAAAAATCGTAAAAAACTTTGTAAAAAAAAACGCCAGGCAAATGCTAAAGCATTCACCCGGCAGGCATGGTATCAAAATCACTTATTCAATTTACCATAATTATCCTCTAGGACTATTTTTCACAAACCAATGCTCAACTGTATCCGCAAAATCTGCGGCCGCACAAGGTAAGCCAGACTCACAAGTTTCTTCCGCTGCTGCACTGCTCTTCTCTCCGACTACTCGAAGAATTTCAGCGATAATTTCAGCATTGGTTTTGCCAATACGGCTTGGTATAGCAGCATTAAGCTTCTGCGTACGCTTTTCGCTATTAGTATATGTGCCATCAGTCTCAGCAAACGTAGCCAGCGGCAACACAACATCAGCCAATTTTGCAGTTTCAGTAAGAAATACATCCGCTACCATCGTAAATTCGCTTTCTTTTATGCTTAGCGCAGCATTGTTCACGCCGCAGCCCACTGGATCTTCGCCGAAAATTACGAAAGCGTCTTTAGCCTTACTGCAAGCTGCTTCAAAGCCCAAATCAATTGCACCTTGAGTATTAGCTTTACCGTGCATTACCAGAAGCGACTTATCGGCCTTACCAGCAGCAAGAGCTAGGCCTGCAACAGCTTCAGCTTCATGGGCGCTGATATCTCCGCCAATAACGAAGACAGGTTTTTTAGCTCCGGCCAGCAGTTCTACCAACCGGGCCCTTTGCGCATGCTTTTCATTGTCGCCACATTCACAAGCTTTGGCCTCTTTACCACGGATAGCATCAACGCAGCTATTTATAAAGCAGGTGATATTTTCTTGTTTTATAGCCATAACCTCGGTTGCATAACGAGTCATTTTGCTTGGCTGGTCATAAACCAGTACAAGTTCAGCTCCCCTTTCGGCGGCTTCTTTGACCATTAATGCAGCCACTGGATTGACTTCTTTAATATCAAAGCCGATACAAGCAATAAAGTCAGCAGCTTTAAGTTCCTCATAAGTTGCAGTTTTTGCTTTATTACCAAGTGCTTTGGCAACACCAAAGGCGGCGGTCCGTAGACCAAAACTAGCCGGTTTAATATTAAAGGACTTTTGAGCCAGTTGTTTAACCAAAGACAACTCTTCGTTAGTAAGACGCTGGGATGCGTAAATCCCGGTTTTGCTGGATTTCTTCGTCAGCTTTTCACCAATCACCTGATAAGCTTCCTCCCAGGAAGCTGATACTAACTTACCGTTTTTGTTTATAAACGGCTGAGTCAACCGATCGGCAGCATTGATAAAGTCATTGCCAAATCTACCGCGGGTACAAAGATTACCATTATTTACACCTTGTCCTACTTGGGCAGTAGTCCTAACATACTGTCCAGCAGTAATATTTATTTCTAACGAACAGCCTGTACCACAGTAGTTACAAATAGTTGAAATTGTTTTTTCCACAAATGGACCTGGTTTGGGCAAATGTACCTTTTCAACAAGCGCGCCTACCGGACAGCTTGACACGCACTGACCGCAAGACTCACAACGGGATTCTTCGGCAAAAGCCTTACCGAAGGACGGCGCAACAACAGTATTGTAGCCGCGTGAAATAAACCCAATAGCGCCAGCCCCCTGTAGTTCATGACATATTCTTACACAGCGACCACACATAATGCATTTGTTCTGGTCACGAGTAATAAACGGATGAGAATCATCTATTGGATGTTTGCTGATAGCTCCAGCTAAACGGTTTTGCTCAGCCTTATAGGTTGTAGCAAACTCCCTGAGCTTACATTCATGCACATCTTTACAGCCGCAAGACAGGCACCTTTCAGCCTCACGCCGCGCCTGTTCTTCGACAAAGCCGAGTTCAACTTCTTTAAAGTTGTGTTCGCGGGCTTTTTTATCAAGCATCGGCATTTTTTCTTTAACAACTTTGGGTAGTTGCTCAAATTCTTCTTTATTCAGTTCCTTCAGTTTACCTTTTACATGGTTATATGCCGAAGCTAGTTTTTCCAGCTTCTGACCACGTACGAATTGATCAATTGCTAGCGCAGCCTGGCGGCCAGCTGCAATCGCAGCTATAGCGGTCTTGGGTCCGGTAACAACATCACCGCCAGCAAAAACACCCTCAATATTAGTTGTCATGAGATCTTGATCAACTTGAATACGATTTCTAACAGCATTAAGCGCAAAATCAGAACTGATAAATGAAAGATCCTGATCCTGGCCAATAGCCGCAATAACATAGTCACATTCTTCCACAAATTCTGAACCTGCAACCCGAACTGGACTGCGACGTCCTGAAGCATCCATTTCGCCAAGTTCCATCCGATACAATGTTAAGGCAACCCGGCCATTAATTTCAGCAACTTTATCTGTTGCGACAAGTTCTACAATATGAACGCCTTCAAATTCGGCTTCTTCTATTTCCATTTCATGCGCTGGCATTTCGGCTTTAGTACGACGATAAGCCATTTTCACTTCACTCGCACCAAGCCTGATTGCAGTTCTAGCAGCATCGACAGCAGTATTGCCGCCGCCAACAACAATTACTTTCTTGCCAGTCATATCCGCTGGTTGACCTAACCCAACCGTACCCAAAAATTCAACACCGGCGAGAATGTTAGCAATGCCTTCTTCCCCGTCACACCCCAACTTTGTACCTACCTGCGATCCAACACCAAGAAAAATTGCAGCGTAGCCGTCTTTCTTCAGACTAGCGGTAGTCACGTCTTTACCAAAAGTAGTATTGTAACGAATCTCAACGCCTAGCGCTTTAATAAGATCAATTTCTTTATCCAAGACATCTTTGGGCAAACGATATGCGGGAATACCATAGCGCAACATACCGCCACCCCGAGGCCACCGTTCGAAGATTGTCACCGTGTGACCCTCACGGGCAAGATAGTTAGCACAAGAGAGACCAGCAGGACCAGCACCGATTACCGCAACTTTTTTTCCGGAAGCAGGTTTCCGTTCAGGTACATATGGGTTGCCGCTATTAAGATCATAATCTGAGGCAAACCGTTTCAAGTAGTCAATACCAACCCGTTCATCCACAAGATTACGACGGCATTCATCTTCACATGGACGAGTACATACCCGACCACATACCAAAGGCAATGGGTTCTTTTCTTTTATTAATTTAACAGCTTCCTGATATTGGCCGTTTGCAATATGCGCAATATAGCCTTGAACATCAATGCCTGCTGGGCATGTCATACTGCACGGCGCAGTGCAGTCGCCATAATGTTGACTCAGTAACAATTCCAGACAAGTTTTCCGGGATTCATTTACAGCATCGGTTTCCGAACGAACTACCATACCGTCAGTAACCGGTGTCGCGCAAGCCAACATGTTTCCACGTGCGCCTTCCACTTCAACTCTGCATAACATGCAGGAGCCAAAAGGCTTTAGACGATCATCATGACATAAAGTAGGAATTAATATATTTTGTTCCCGCGCCACATCCAGGATGGTCTGGCCCGGTCTGGCAGTTACCTGAATGCCATTTATTTTCAGGTTCAATTTTTCCATATCAGCCTTTCACCTCTCCTCATCCTTTAATCAATTACAATAGCGCTAAAGCGACATTTTTCTTTACATGCACCGCATTTTGTGCAAATGCTGCTGTCAATTGTGTGAGCTTTTTTTGGCGCACCGGAAATAGCTTTGACCGGACATACCCGGCTACAAGCAGTACAGCCCACACATTTATCTTCAAGAATGAGGTATTTTATCAAAGGCCGACATTGTTTTGCCGGACATTTCTTATCTTTAATGTGGGCTTCGTATTCATGCCGGAAATATTTGAGGGTAGTGAGTACAGGGTTAGGAGCAGTCTGACCAAGTCCGCATAGCGCATTTCGCCTAATCTGGTCTGCCAATTCTTCCAATAGTTCGATATCGCCTTCTCGGCCTTCACCTTTGGTCAGCCGAGTTAAAATTTCAAGCATCCGATTGGTGCCGATTTTGCAAAAAGTACATTTACCGCATGATTCCGACTGAGTAAATGATAAAAAGTAGCGGGCAATATCTACCATACAGTTATCTTCATCCATTACGATCATACCGCCAGAACCCATAATTGCCCCAGTCTTATTAACCGAATCATAGTCAATGATGGTATCCAAAAGGTTAGCAGGAATACAGCCCCCTGACGGGCCACCCATTTGAACTGCTTTAAATGGCTTGCCGGAAGATGTTCCCCCGCCAATTTCATAAATTACGTCTTTGAGTGAAACCCCCATCGGTACTTCCACCAGGCCCCCCCTGGCAATTTTTCCTGCCAGAGCAAAGACTTTCGTACCCTTACTTTTCTCTGTGCCGTATTTATTATAGCTTGCTGCACCGTTCAAAATAATGTAGGCCACATTAGCATAAGTTTCAACATTGTTTATGTTGGTTGGTTTAGCAAACAAACCTGACTGGGCCGGAAATGGCGGGCGAATCTTAGGCATGCCGCGTTTGCCTTCAATCGAAGAAATTAGCGCGGTTTCTTCCCCGCAAACAAAAGCACCGGCACCTTCTTTGATTTTTATTTTGAAATTGAAACTGGTGCCCATCACATTTTTGCCCAGAAAGCCTCTTTCTTCTGCCGCTTTAATAGCAATTTTAAGCCTTTTTATTGCAATTGGATACTCTGCCCGAGCATAAATATATGCTTCGTCAGCGCCAATAGCATAACCGGCAATCATCATTCCCTCTAATACGGCATGAGGATCACCCTCAAGTACACTGCGGTCCATAAAGGCTCCGGGATCACCCTCGTCAGCGTTGCAAATAATATATTTTTTGTCACCCTTCGAAGCAGCAGCAAATTTCCATTTCATCCCGGTTGGAAAGCCAGCTCCGCCACGACCACGTAACCCTGATGCTAATACTTCTTCTGCTACTTGTTCGGGGGTCATGGTCTTTAACGCTTTTTCGATCGCCTTATAGGCATCCATAGCTATAGCTTCATCCAGTGATTCAGGATTTATTTTACCGCAACGTTGCAGAACGATACGTTGCTGCTTGGCAAAAAAGCTATCTTCATTAGTTGAAATATCGCTTCCCTGAACAACCATCTCTGTAACTGGCTGACCTTGTCCAATATGCGCATCAAAAATTTGGTCAACTTTATCAGGAGTTACATTACCATAAATATAGCTTTTACCATCTGGATTAATGATCTCAACCAAGACTTCTTTATAGCACATACCCATACAGCCTGTTTCATCTAAAACAACAGCTACACCCATTGCCACTAATTTAGCCTTGATCGCCTCCATGACTTTCAAACCACCAGCAGCAATACCGCAGCTCCCCAAACCGACAATAACTTTATATTTCTTGTCCATGTTTACGCCCTCCCTGTCGCGTAGTACTCACGTATAATGTTGCGCGCAGAATCAGGCGTTAAACGGCCATAAGCTTCCTCATCGATCATAATAACCGGCGCCAAGCTACAACAACCCAAGCAGGCAACCGTCTCCAGCGTGAATTTTCCGTCTTCGGTGGTGCCGCCAAACTTGACTTTAAGTTCATCAGCCAGAGCATCGGCTACTTTTTCCGCTCCGTTAACATGACAGGCAGTACCAAAGCAGATCTTAATAACATGCTCCCCTGTTGGCTGAAGGCGAAACTGGGAATAAAATGTCGCCACACCCATTACTTGAGTCTGAAACATGCCCGTTTTTTCACACATTTTGTTTAAAACATCCTCAGGCAAATAACCATATGCAGCTTGAATATCTTGGAGAATTGGGATTAGATCAGATTCTTTGCCCTCGTAATTTTTTAGGATAGATTCCAACTTTTCAAAATACTTACTTTCTTGGCTGCAACAGCAGTTGCAGTTGCTCATAGTTTTTCCCTCCCAGCTCTTATGTGCTCAAACCACTATACCGAAAACAGCCGCATAAAAATAGATGCGGCCATTGAATTCGATATAATAATATACTTTTTAAATCATACCTTATTTAAAAAATATGTCAACCCTTGTAACCACCTAAACGGTAGTGGCAAGTTATTCTATTATTAATCAGTTGTTATGCGAATTTTTTAATTATTAATAAAATGGCCGGTTGGGCTGATTTTATCAGGATTGAGCTAACCGCAAACCCCGCTTTTGCGCTTCAAAACAAATCCGTTCCTCATCGATAGTTGTCAATTTATGGTTTTCAACCAACACCTTACCAGCCACCAACACAGTGTCAACGTCAGCGGCATTTGCAGCATAAGTTAATAGCGATGCACGATTATGCCGCGGATACCACTGGGGAGAATCCATTGCTACTATAGTAATATCAGCCTGATATCCATGGGCCAGTGTGCCAGTAACTTTACCTAACCCCAAAGCCTCAGCTCCTGACGAAGTGGCCAAGGCTATCGCCTCTGTAGCCGGAATAACCACCGGATTCAGGGTATTGACTTTGTGGAGAAGAGCTGCCAATCTTATTTCTTCCAGCATGTCCAGATTATTATTACTGGACGCACCGTCAGTCCCCACGCCAATACACAGACCTGCCTCAAGCATTGCCGGAAGTGGGGCAACACCACTGGCAAGCTTCATATTACTGCCAGGGTTATGAGATACCCGTACGCTCTTTTCCTGCATAATGGCAATGTCTTCATTTGACACATGAACACAATGAGCTGCCAACACTCCATACTCAAACAGACCTAATTCATTCATCAATGCTATTGGTGATTTTCCATACTCTTTATGGCAGTCAGCCACTTCGCCTGCTGTCTCAGCAAGATGAATATGGATTTCAGCCCCGAGCTTACCGGCCAAGGCGATAACCTTTTTCAAATAATCTGGGGGACAGGTATACGGAGCATGCGGCCCGAGCATCACGGTAATACGCCCATCAGCTCCCCCATGCCAATCATCAAAGAGCTTCTCACTTTCTACCAAAGCCTGAGCAGCAGTCGGCGTAACCCCAGTCATGCCCCGGGATAAAACAGCCCGAATGCCGCTTTCTGCTACAGCTTTAGCAACCTCGTCCATGAAAAAGTACATATCGTTAAAGGTAGTTGTACCTGATTTCAGCATTTCCGCTACTGCCAGCAACGTTCCCCAATATACGTCATCACCCGTAAGTTTGTCTTCCGCTGGCCAAATTTTATTTTGGAGCCAATCCATTAACGCCATATCATCGGCATAACTACGAAAAAGACTCATGGCCGCATGAGTATGAGTGTTTACAAAACCCGGCAGAATTAATTTATTAGTACAGTCAATCACTTGGTCAGCCTGCCAATCCAAAGCTACATTTCCCACCTGATCAATAATGCTGTCAACAATGGCAATGTCAGCTTTCGTAGTTTGACCGTCAGTTCCAAGTAATTCACCATTTTTCAGTAGTATTTTAGCCATTCACGTTCTTCCCCCTTGCCTCAGTTGATATTGTTCAACAAAAAACCGGCGCATTATGGCAACATCCTCTTTATTCAATAGCTTTGGACCACCCAACATGTTTGCATACATAAAAATTTGCGCCGCTTTTTCAACCAGTTCAACCACCATAAGCGCTTCACGTAGCGTCTTTGCACACCCTACAAGTCCATGATTGGCCATTAACACCGCCTGGCGATCCGCCAAAGCGATAACAGTATTTTTTGCCAGCTCATCTGTTCCCGGCAAAGCATATTCAGCCACCTCGACTCCGCCCCCCACGATCTGAACCAAATCCTCGATCATCGGTGGTATGGCGCAGTGTGCTACAGCGCAAGCGCTGGCAAAAATGCTATGAGTATGAATAATGGCCTGAATATCGCTTCTCACAGCGTATATCGCCAGATGAAGCGGCATCTCAGAAGAAGGTATTAATTCGCCTTCCTCCTTAATGCCAATATTATTAACAATTACAATATCCTGCGCCGAAAGAGCATGGTAGTCACACCCTGAAGGAGTTATAGCAATATTACCAGATTCTGCTATACGAACGCTAATATTGCCCCATGTCCCGGCCACCAGTCCTCTGTCCAAAATAGAACGGCCGGTAACAACAAGCTGCTCTTTAAGGTCAGCTATATTATCACTCAATTTTATTCCACTCCTTCAAAACTTCACAACAGGATACTACGCTTGATTCAAATATGCAATTTGTTCAGCCGATAGCGTATCAATGGTAATCCCCATAGCCTTTAATTTAAGCGCACCAACCCGGCAATCCAGTTCATAGGGTACAGTGTAAACTTCATTACGCATTTTTCCGTGATTCTCCAAGATGTGGAGTACCGCCGTTACTTGAGTGGCAAAGGACAAATCCATGATCTCAGTCGGATGTCCGTCCCCTGCTGCCAGATTTACCAAACGGCCTTCGGCCAAAAGATAAAGCTTGCGTCCATCTTTCATTACAAACTCTTCTATATTTTTGCGAACAGTCCGCTGCGATACCGCCATTTGGGCTAAATCTATCTTATTAATTTCGACATCGAAGTGACCAGCATTAGCCATAACAGCGTTGTTTTTCATAACTGCCAGATGTTCACTCCTGATAACATCTTTGCAACCAGTTACAGTCACAAAAAAGTCGCCGCGCTGAGCAGCATCAAGCATTGTCATTACAGTAAAGCCGTCAAACACTGCTTCAGCCGCCTTAATTGGATCAATCTCGGTTACTATTATATTTGCACCAAGTCCCTTGGCACGCATTGCAACCCCCTTACCACACCAGCCGTATCCAGCAACAACTACGGTTTTTCCACAAACCGTAAGATTGGTTGTACGCATAATGCCATCCCAAGTTGACTGCCCAGTACCGTACCGATTGTCAAATAGGTATTTGCAGTAAGCATCATTTACTGCCATCATCGGAAAACGCAGTTTTCCTGACGCAGCCAGCGCCTTGAGACGATGAACACCGGTAGTCGTTTCTTCCGACCCGCCCAAGATATTGCCAGCCAATTCTGAACGATTGCCATGCAAAAGTGATACTAGGTCGCCGCCATCGTCAATTATAATGTCCGGTTTTGTATCCAACGCTTTATGGAGGAACTGCTCATATTCCTCGGCTGTCGTATTATACCAGGCAAAAACGCTAACACCTTGATCAGCCAATGCCGCCGCCACATCGTCCTGAGTTGACAAGGGATTGCTGCCTGTAACAGCGACATTAGCACCGGCATTTTTCAGTACCAGTCCTAAATAAGCCGTTTTTGCTTCAAGATGCATTGTAATAACCATATTTTTCCCGGCCAGTGGTTTTGTTGCCGAAAGTTCGTCGTTCAGAACATTAAGTACAGGCATATGCTGCTTAACCCAGTTAATTTTGTCCAACCCTTGGGGAGCCAAATTTTTGTCCCTAATAATTGAATTCATTTTACCTTCCACCCTTCTTATCGTTTAACTTATCAATCGCCGCCGCGAAGGGCGGCCTGATTACGCCACATTCAGTAACAATCGCTGTTACCAGTGAATTGGGCGTGACATCAAACGCCGGATTAAAAACATCAACGCCCCCCGGAGCAGTATCTACTCCTCCAAAAGAGGTCACTTCCCGGCTGCTGCGTTCTTCAATTACAATATCTTCACCGCTCTTAATTGAAAAATCAAAGGTTGCAACTGGAGCAGCCACATAAAATGGAATGTTATGCTCTTTGGCCAAAATCGCCACACTGTAAGTACCTATTTTATTAGCTACATCACCATCAAGAGTAATTCGATCAGCGCCGACTATAACGGCATCAACCATTCGCTTTTTCATTACCCAGCCAGCCATGCTGTCAGTTATAAGTGTAACCGGAATTCCCTCCTGCATCATTTCCCATGCAGTAAGTCGAGCCCCCTGTAAAAGGGGTCTGGTTTCATCAGCAAACACCCGACGGATTTTCCCTTCCCCCCACGCGTGACGGATGACACCAAGCGCTGTGCCAAAAGCAACTGTCGCAAGCGCTCCGGCATTACAATGGGTAAGGATACTTATTTCACTGCTAAACAGGTCAGCTCCATATTTAGCAATTTTTTGATTGACTGTTTTATCTTCTTCGGCAAGCGCCAGTGCTTCATCTTCAAGCGCGGCCAGAATTTCGTCCTTTTGGGCGGCCTCCAAACGACTGGCCGCTGCCAACATTCTGTCAATTGCCCAAAACAAATTAACGGCTGTTGGCCTTGTTTGCTTTAACTCCTTGGCGATATTCCTCAAAGCGGGCAAGAAATCGCCGCCACTCTCACTAACTTCTCTTGCACCCAACACCATCGCAAATGCGGCCGCCACCCCGATAGCCGGAGCTCCCCGAACCTCTAGCCGCCTGATTGCATCCGCAACGCGACGGTAGTCTTGACATGAAATATACTCTGTTCGACTAGGCAGTAAGGTTTGGTCAAGCAGCTTCAGTCCGTCTTGCGACCATATAATTGACTGCATTAAATCACCCGCTTCTATAATTTAAAACCGCCGTACTCGGCCAGGGCATGGCGGCACGCACAGTCTTCTTTTGTATCAATCTTGGCAATAGCGGCCATAATCAGGCGTTTGATCTTCTCGGTATTAGCGGCCATAGTTTCGAGCACCTCACCATGGGTCAGCGGATGCGGGGAAATCCCTGCCGCAAAATTAGTTACCATTGAAACTGTAACATAGCACATTTCAGCTTCCCGAGCAAGTACTACTTCTGGCACGTTAGTCATGCCGACAAGATCCCCTCCTAATTTGGCGTAGGCCTTGATTTCAGCAGGAGTCTCAAAACGAGGACCCTCGGTGCAAACATAAGTTCCAGAAGCATGAATCGGTATTCCTATTTCTTGAGCAGCGTTTAACAATATAGCGCGAAGATTTGAGCAATAGGGCTGCGTAACATCAACATGAACAACCCCCCGATCTCCGCCATCATAAAAAGTGGCAACCCTACTTTTGGTAAAATCAAGAAACTGATCAACCAAAACAAAATCCCCGCCCCCCATTTTCGGGTTCAGGGAGCCAACAGCAGTAGAAGCAATGACATTAGTAACACCCAGTTTCTTCAGGGCCCAAATATTGGCCCGATAATTAATAAGATGCGGCGGAATTGAATGCGCGCTACCATGACGAGGAATAAACGCTACTGCTTGACCGCTGAATTCGCCTACTTTGTAGGTTACCTCACCATAAGGCGTAACCACCGTTCCATCCCGGACGTTATCTAAAATCCGGGGATCATACAGTCCAGTTCCACCAATAATTGCAATTTTTATCATTATATCCCCACCCTTATACATTATTACTCGCATGTTACCGTACATTCATTCTACTACATTTTACTATAATCATCCAAATAAATTCCATGTTAAAAAGTAAACAGCTTTATTACCATAATAATAAGCTGCTTATAAGCTTTCTTATTCTTATTAATTACTTTACCAAGCCGCCCATGCTTGTCCTTCAAAATGCGCAATAAGGCCGAACTACAAAAAGCGAATTTTCCCCTAAGTATTTTAACGCTATATTTCACAAATAGCCAGCAGATCCTTTATGTTATCAAGAATATAATCAGGATTTTCCTCCATCAAGAAATTCCAGGGAACCTCCGTCCAGCGAACAGCGGCTGTTTTTACCCCGACAGCTTTTGCGCTGGCCAAGTCAAAGGGGCTATCCCCAATCATCAAGCAGTCTTCCCCGATCAGTCCCAGCTCATTAAGCGCCCGTTGCACCGGTTCCGGATCTGGTTTATGCTTTTGGCAATTATCACAGCCAACAATAGTGCAGAAGTATTTTTCCAGATCAAATAGTTCCAAACCTTTCCGAGCTCTTGCCTGCATCTTGGAGGTAACAACCGCTAGCCGTATATCCTGTTCATACAATGATTTTATCGTTTCAGCCACGCCCGGAAAAATTCCTGTCAATCGGTCATGATTAGCGGCATTGAATTCACGGTATGTTCTGGTTAGCTCGTCAATTTTATCCGGTCCCAAATACTCTAGCGCCGCCCTAAGCGGGCGCCCAAAATAAGCACGCACAACATCCAAGTCAACTTCTCGATTATAGTGAACTTTAAAAGTATGCTGAAATGATTCAATAATCAACTTGTTGGTATCTAGAAGTGTCCCGTCCAAATCAAAAAGAATGCCTTTATATCGCATATTATCTACCTCCATATTGCTTGAATAGCTCTGCTACTTACAATGTTCGGCTTGTTGTCAGCCATACCGTATTGCTACGCGACAAAAGACAATAGCTGTAGCCTAAAACTGCTACAGCCCGCTCAGACTCTACGCTGATTAAACACATCCACCTGCTTATAAATTGACGCCAACCATTCCACCCAAGGCCCCGGCGGCAATCCCGGCAACGAATTTATTTGTTAGTATTAGCAATGCCGGTGAATCCTGGGAAATTTCCATGCCAATAGCAATGGTAATCAATACATATAAAATTCCCACCGTAATTCCAATCATTATTCCATGAGATCCAGCCTTCCTAGCGGCATAAGCGCTACCAACAAAAATACTAACAACTGTAATTCCAATCATTATATAACGGTTATATTCCTCAATAAAAACGTTGTCGGTTGTCAAACTAGCAAGCGATAGCAGAATACTGCCAATTATCGCTACACCCAGCCCAGCCACGACTCCTTTAAATAATAATATTGCAATTTTGGAAGCTCGTTGTGGTGAAGTGCTGTATCGCGAGCGTTTGCTAACCCTAGCCACAGTGTTCCCTCCCAAGAAGTTTTACTGTAATTTATGCTAGGTCGTCAAATTCCATTCCTCTAATAACGGCATAATCTTGTAATTTGTTAGATCAAAATGAATAGGCGTTACCGATATCTTACCCTGCTTAACGGCAGCAACATCACTTCCTGCGCCATTCTCCGAATCGACTTGTTTGCCTCCCATCCAGTAGTAACTTCGCCCTCGCGGATCCTTACGGTGTTCAAAAATGTTTTCATACTGAATAGCCCCCAGCCGAGTTATTTCGACGCCATTAAGTTCTGACGATGCCAGCGGCGGAACATTGACATTTAACAACGTTCTGGGTGGCAAAGGTTTTTGAATAGCAGTAAGCACCAGGTTACTAGTAAACTTAGCAGCCACACTAAAATCATCCATCTTCCAGCTAGTCAAAGAAACGGCAATAGCCGGAAACCCCAGCAAGGCACCTTCAATAGCGGCGCTCACTGTACCTGAGTATAGTACATCAGTCCCCAGGTTAGGGCCTTGGTTTATACCTGAAACAACAATATCCGGTTTTTGGTCAAGCAGCGCTTCTACAGCTATCTTAACACAGTCGGTAGGAGTGCCGCCAATACGCCAGCCGCAAACTCGCGGATCATCAAAACAATGCTGATCAACACGTATCGGATGGTGAACGGTAATAGCCTGACTGGTAGCGCTTCTCTCCGAATCGGGAGCAACAACCATAACTTCGCCAACTTCGGACAGTTCTCGCCACAACGCTTGAATTCCTGGCGCAAAAATCCCATCATCATTAGTGAGCAATATGCGCAATACTATTCCCTCCTATAGTTGCCCCATATATTTATGAGTCTGTGGTATTACTCTTACATCGCGTAAAATCCCGAGCGCTGTTGCCTGAAATTGCAACATTTTTTCCGGTGAAATACCAAGAACTTCATTTAATGGTGTTACTGGTTGAATTATTACTAAAATGTCTGAATCGACATCAGCCACTAAGCGCATGGCCTGAATAAATTCACTTTCTTTTGTCTGACCGGTTACCACGATCTTAACAAAAACATCCTTGCCAAGAGTTAACTTCAGAAACTCGTAATGTTCGCGCCAATAATCCCGTCCTGATACTTCAGGCAATTTAATATCCATGCTTATTATATCGACATATGGCAAAACTATCCTGAGTGCTTCCGGCATTGTACCATTGGTTTCGAGGTAGCGTTGCCCCTTTACTTTCTTTGCCAGTTCAGCAAGCGTCTCAACCTGACAAAGCGGTTCACCGCCAGTAAAACTTACTGAATGGTGTGGAGATAAAAGTAATTTGTTTATTGAACTAACAATAAGCGGTATTGGCATAGGATTACTGTTAAAAATAAAGTCTCGTCCTCCAGGCGTCATTTCAATTTTAGCATTGGCAGTAAGCAGCCTAGAATCAGCCGTGTCGCAGTAACTACATGCAAGATTACATCCACTTAAACGGACAAATAGCTGACGACATCCAACATATTTGCCTTCTCCCTGTATGGAGGAAAATATTTCAACAATATTAACAGCATTCATCATTTAATCCTCCCGATAGGCCACTGCCGAGTGAGGAGATTCCCATACCTTTACTTGCTGAAGCGTAATATTTTTCGCAAACTGTGCACCGAGTTTTTGAAAAATATATCTGGCAATATTTTCTGCTGATGGGTTCTGATCACGAAAATCTTCAAGCTCATTCAGGTAATAATGGTCCAGGGTTTCGATTATTTCATTTACTTTTTGTTTCAGCAATCGAAAATCGATGAGCATTCCAATATTATCCAGACTATTGCCAGCAACTGTTACTTCTACCTTCCAATTATGTCCATGGAGGCGAGAACATTTTCCTGGATAATCAGCCATCCGGTGCGCAGCTTCAAATTCTACGATTGTTGTCAATTCGTACATTACTAAATTTCCCCCTCTGATTATAAAAATAGATGAGTATAAACTCATCTATTTACCTGCTATTTGAAAGTTTTCTTTAGGAAACTCATCCGAATTTGTTGCTAACACCACTTCTTGGTAACTAATACCGCGTGTATGCTGGGTATGGCTCCACTCGCGGTCATTACGGTGAAGAAAGCCCAAAAAGGTAATTGGAATCTGACTATAAACAAATATTGGATAGAAGATAAGATAAAACCAAGATTTTACTTGGGCGCGAATCATTAGCAATATAAGAATCGGAAAGACATACTGACCAATAGCAATAATTGTCCATACTTGCACCGGAACGATGGTAAAGAGAATGTCAGTATATAAGTGGAAAGTTGGATTGAGATAGCTAAAAAATACAAAAACGGTTGACATAAGTAAAAAGTGTGATTGCAAAAGATGCAAAACACCATCCAAAAGCCGCCAGTCACGCCGACGTAATCCTTCATAAAGCAACAACGGAATATAACGTCCGGCAACATCAAAATGTCCTTGCGCCCAACGTTTGCGTTGGTTCCAAGACTGTTTAAAAGTAAGCGGTTTTTCATCATATACTATGGCGTCATGGGCCCAGGTAGTTCGTATACCTTTTAAGAGAACCTTCATAGTGAATTCCAAGTCCTCTGTCAAACAAGTAGCTCCCCAGCCAAATTCCTGTAGAACATCGGTGGAGATACACATACCGGTTCCCCCCAAAGCGCTTGACAAACCAAGATTATATTTAGCTAAATGCCAAATATGGTTGATGAGCCAAAACGATATGGCAAATGTTCCAGCAATCCAGGTATCATTAGGATTTTTAGCGTCAAGATAACCCTGAATTACTTTTTCCCCTTTACACAGACGATTATTCATTTCCAATAAAAAATTAGGATGCACCAGATTGTCTGCGTCGAATATTACAATGCCATCATATTTACGTTTTAGCCGGAAAAGCTTTGCAAATATCCATTCCATTGCATAGCCTTTGCCTCGTTGCTCATTATTAAAACGTTCATATACGATAGCCCCGGCGTTCCTAGCTAATTGAGACGTTTTATCAGTACAATTGTCAGCTACTACAAATATATCATAAAGCTCCCGTGGATATTTAAGCACATGAAGATTTTCCAAAAGCTGCACAATAACATTTTCTTCATTATGAGCAGCCACAACAATGGCAAAGGATTTCTGCGGCACTAATATTTTGTTCTCCTTGCGCCGCCACATACCAAAAAAAGCAAGAATAAAATAGTACAGAGTGAAGAATAGAATAATCAGTTGCATGGGGATCATAATATAGTCAAAAATATGGTTCATGGGTTAATTTTCTCCTTTTTAGAACAGCGTTAAAACTTCACCTGTCTAGCGCTCATTCACTGGATATCATTATATACTTCTTTTTGTATTAGCAAATGGTTTACACAATACTATCATTTACCAACAAAATATATTATGCAAACTCTTCGCTATAAAACATACTTTTCCTGCAACTATACATCATTCATATTTTAATATATCCATGTGAAAATTTAATATAACCATGTAAAAAATCTATTTTCCGCACTAGTTGTAATTAGTTAATTAATAGAAGGCTGGTCAAAAAAACCAAAAGTAGTGTTAATAATTCCAAATACTGCATAGGCAAAGAAGATTGCAAATAAAAATGCCTGCACCGAAAAAAACAGAATACCGCCAGCAACAATTAGCGCTAAAACTGCTGGAATAGGTCGAATCTTTTCACCTTTTCCTTTAAAATCAGGATATTTTATTGTGCTGACCATTAAATAAGCAAAAACGGCTACCATTACCCATATAATCCACGCCGATGGCTTTACACCAACCATAACAAAAGTAGCAACAACACAACCAGCGGCCGGAATAGGCAACCCCATAAAATAGCCTTTTACTACTGAGGCATTAACATTAAACCGCGCCAAGCGAAAAGCCCCGCACACAGCGAATGCCGCAACCACGGCGGCACCATAAAAACCTATATCTTTTAGAAGATAGCTATATACAAGCACTGCCGGAGCAACGCCAAATGACACCAAATCACATAAAGAGTCCAATTCCTTGCCGAATTCACTACTAACTTTAAAGTATCTCGCAACCCTTCCGTCCATGCTGTCAGCTAACATTGCCACCACCACAAGGATTGCTGCCATATTATAACTTCCATGAAATGTAGCAATAAGTGAAAATACACCAAATATAAGATTAGATGAAGTTATCATATTAGGAATAAACGTTCTCATTTGCGTACCCTCCCGATAACAGTCTCGCCGCCCCGAACTTTTTCACCCTTTTTCACCAGCACTTCAACGGTAGTGGGCACAACAATCTCTGTGCAAGACCCAAACTTAATCATACCATATCGTTCTCCGCGTTTTAGAACACTTCCTAGAGTTACCCAAGACACTATACACCGAGCCAAAATCCCGGCGATCTGTGTAACCAGCACGCGCATTTCTGCATTCTCAATACCGATAGTATGACGCTCATTCTCACAACCAGCTGATTCTTTGTAAGCCGGACGAAACCGACCGCATGTATACTGTTGATACTTAATTTCTCCAGCTATAGGACTTCTGTTTATATGAACATTGAAGACCGACAGGAAAATAGTAACCCGTATTCCCATTTCTTCTAAAAACTGATCTTCATATACCTCGCTAACCCCCATCACAACACCATCAGCTGGTGATAAAATCATTCCAATATCATCTGGAATTGTGCGATTTGGATTACGAAAAAAAAATGTAACAAAAAGAAATAGCACCCCGGGAATAACGCTCCAATATATGTCAACGGTCAAGCCAACTATAATCGTAATGCACGCTAAGATACTTATATACAAATAGCCTTCCTTAACAATTGGAGCCTTAACCAT
>JAGGAC010000055.1 GCA_017889635.1 Bacillota bacterium
TTTTTTTATGCTTTTTTTGCAAAGTTAAGATAATAAAACAGCCTAAGCCAAGATAATGGAGATTTTTTTTGTTTAGGCTGTTTTTGTTTTCAGTTATATGTTGTGCTGGAATTCAACAAAATAAATTAGGTTGATTAGGTTTGATAAATCTAGATAAGAAATAAATATTTAGAAAATTTTACTAAATACATATACCTTTTTGCATTAATTTGTACGGATAAATAAATAGAAGGAGTTGTATAAAATGGAAGAACTTGTTTTATCCAGGGGTAGAATTATGATTTTTAAGTTCTTCCAGCCATTGGAGTTCATCCATTAATTTTTGCCTAAAGAGAGGAGAGAGTTGGGAGATTCGCCTGGCGCAGCATAGAAATTCGGCTGACATATCGTGATCGTATAATCGTTGTCTAATAGTTGCCGGGGCTTTTTCAATATAGCCTAGATAAATAAGTTCTTCCGCATTAGCTCCTAATACTTCGGCCAGTGTTTTTGATACTTCTTCGGATGGTGGTGGTAAATGGCCGCTTTGCAGTTTTGAAATATAGGATGGATCGATAGAGTGGTTACGTTCTCGGCATTGTTGGGCAATTTGTCTTAAAGATAAGCCGCTGTGTTTGATGTAGTGAGACAAAAGTTGACGATAATATATTCTTTCCATTCTAGCACCTTTCCATTATATTACATTTTATTATAAGCTTTTAACGAATTTTCAGTCAACAATAACTTGGAGAGTATGACTGCAGTCCAAATTTCGTTTTAATTGATAAATATTGACAAATTTTAAGGGAATATTTACCCTTTTAATGTTGAATATTTACTCAACATTAAAAAAGAGGGGGGATTCATATGCGAAATTTACCAATAAAACAAGTTAAAATTAAACTTTTGTAAACTATGAGTGAAAGATGAAGAATGAGGAATGAGCGTAAATTTCTGTTGTTGATGCTAAAGTGTTACAAAATGCATAGAAGAAAAATTTTTATCCTGAGCGATAACGCCAAATGGAGCTGAAGGTAAAACCTTGGCTCCTTTGTTTTTTAAGCTCAACCGATGGTGGTGATCTATTAAGTCTCATTTATTCCGATGATTTAGCTGAGTAATGACGCACGCTTAGGTGTTGCTACCTGCAGATTTAGGAGGTATTTTAATATGGGCATGCCAGCGGCGGCAGCGGTCAAGCTCATGGTAAAGATGATATTATATGTGTTCTTGCCGATATTGATCAGGGGGTGGCTGTATTATCGTCAAGACAAATGCTTGTTGTTAAGTTGTTAAAAATAGGGTATCCGATTAAAGACATTGGTGAAATCTTAGGAATCAGTCAGGTGACAGTAAAGATGCATATCCGTCAGGCGGGGCTACGGCTTGCCTCCTATCTTAATACTACAAGGGCGGGGAGAGGGTGGAAAAAATGAGACAATATTATACTTTGGACATGTTAGAAAACTTATATCGGTTCGAAGAACCAAATCTTTCTGAAAAAGCAGTGGAAGAAAAGGCGAAAAGCTTAAAGCGGGTCTTAAACACCATGGATATTTACTGGACCCGAAGCAATCGCCGATTTTATTCGCATAACCAACTTCAGAACTTTTTGCCGAATTTTAATTAATGCAACCTAACCTTATTTGTTGTTTCATGTACGGATAAAGAATGGGAGGTGATAAACATGTATTGTCCATTACTCTGCAGCAAACCCGATAATACCGCGGTTTCATTTGGCCAATGTATGGAAGAGGCGTGTGCCTGGTGGATTAGCAGCACCGAAAAATGTGCTATCTGTGAACTTGGCGTGTACGCCGGCAATCAGTCAGAAGCTTAATTTAGAAAGGAGAAGGTGACGTGGTTACCACATTAAAACTAAGCGACATTATCAGTAAATGGCGGGACGCTTTACAGGCCAGCACGTCAATACAAACCTACTGTACTACAAATTTTAGTCAGACGCCCAAGATCTATGTCGGCATTAACGGCAAAAGTGCGCCGGCGGATACCGATTGCCCGTTAATTATTCTTTATCCCGGATCAAAATCGGAAGGGCTGGAACTAGCGGAATATACCTATAAACTAACTGTTGCCTGGATCATCATCAAAGATGCGACCACTACGACCGATAATATAACGGAATATACGGGAGTTTCGGAATGTGATGAACTGGGTCAATTAATTTATCAGGAACTGGCCGAACTGAGCGCAGATAATCCTATTAGCGAAGTACACTACAACATCGAGCCGGTGGCCTACTATCCGCGTTTTCCCGGACGAATGGACATCACATTAAAAATTAAGCCAGTTAATGGCTATAGTATTGATTACTAGGAGGTACAAAAAATGTCAAGAGCAAAAGGATATAACTCTCAATTAGCTTTGGGGTACGAAACTACATACGGTAGTACACCAACATCTGTTATCGGCTATAATATGCCGTTTAGCCAATCAAAAATCGGGATAACCCAAAAAACGATTGATTCGACAACTATTCGCGGTCGCCGGGATAAGGACGAGCCGGCTGTTGGCAATATCGATGTATCCGGCAGTATTGTTGTGCCAATCGATCAAATCGGTATCGGCTACTGGCTGCGGGCGATGTTTGGCACTCCGACGACTACCGGATCTGCTGATCCGTATACTCATGTGTTTAAAGTAACCGATAGTCAGCCGTCGCTGGTGCTTGAGCAGCAATACTCGGATATTCCGGCTTATGAAATGTACAATGGCTGCAAAGTGAACAAGTTTTCTTTCACTTACGGCGGCGATAATGAACTTACAGCCACTATTGATTTGCTTGGGGCAAAACGGATGCTCGGCACGGCAACCTTCGCTTCGACACTGGCTGATCTGTCACTAACGAAATTCAGCAATTTCCAGGGGGCAATTGAAGAAGGCGGCTCGCAGCTTGCGATTGTTACTGAGGCCAGCCTGACTGCTGACTTCGGTTTGGATGCCAATTCCTACGCCATCGGCGGCGGAGGTTGCCGTACCGCCCTGCCGGAAGGATATCTGCAGGTATCCGGAAATATTAAGGCGTTTTTTGAAGATACGGTATTACTTAATAAGGCGATAAATAATACCCAAACTTCGCTAAATTTTAAATTTACTGATGATACGTATAGTTTGGGATTTTATATGGAAGAAGCAATCTTTCAGCAAGCTTCCCCCGGAATCGAAAACGAAAAGGGAATCCTGATAAATCTGCCGTTTAAGGCGTTTTACAAGAGTGGTACTGGCAGCAGCATTATTGTGGCCACGCTGGTGAATAGCCAGTCGGCGTATGCGGAATAAGGACGGGCTCAGCTAAGCAGGAGCAGATGTAAGGGGCTGTCTTTGTACGACAGCCCCACTATTGTCAAACGACCTTTTTTCCGGTAGTTTAAAAACGCCGGAAGGTCAAAAAAAGGTGGTTAGAAAAATGGCAGAAGAAAATACTTCTTATTTCCGGAAATTATGGAATGCTTACACCACAGGTTTGACTAACCAGCCATTATTAAATCAAGCCATGGTGAGCGAAGTATTGCCGCAATTTGTTCCCCCGCTGACACAAGAACAGACCCAACAACTTTTAGACTCGCAACAGGCAGTAAGAGATAGTTCTGATAATATTAATATTGGACAGCAGGATAGTAGCAGTTTCGCGCAGAACGAAGCAATGCAGCAAAAATTGCATAATGAAGAATTGGTTGCCGAAAAGTCAGAGCTGTTAAGAAGAGAGCATTCTAACTGGAGCGACGGAGAGGTAACGTGGAATGCAAAATATGGAGTATTAATTGAAAATAGCGGAAACTGCCCGCCTGAAGAACGAACTCAATATGTTAGAGATCATCTGCTGGAATTCATAGCATACTTTAATTCGGGGATTAATGTTAATGATCATTTGAAGTATCAAGGGGTTAATAACTTTTATCAATTAGCAAATATACCTACAAATCCTACTGATCCAAATACCTGTGTTGATCATCCACCGCTCACTCAAGAACAAATCGCCCTGGGACATACTTATGAAGTTTTTACATTTGGTCAGTATAATATACCGTTTATAACCCGTAATGGCGAAGTAGTTTCGGAAGACATAGAACGATTTCATAAATTAACAGAAATGTTTGTATATGATCCCCAGGCAAGCCTTTTAGAAAATGCACATAAAGGGCTGAGTTTGGCAGGATTTACTCCAGGTATTGGCTTTGTCCCGGATTTAGCCGACTCGGCATTGTATGTGGGCGAAGGAAAATGGAAAGAGGCGTTATTCAGCGGGGGGGCTGCAATTCCAGGTGCTGGCGATGCTTTTGCTGCACTAAGAATGGGAAGCAAAGCTGTTAAAGGAATTGAAGCGGCGACAGAAATTGATGGTGCGGCAACGAAACTTAGTAAGGGGGCAGATAAAGCTGGTCCTAACATTACCGAATCACCAGTTCTAAAAGATAGCCCATATAATCCTGATACCGTTGCAGATAGAGTGAAACCAGAATACAAGGCAAATCCTGCTCATGATCCAGGAAGTTCATTGTTCAATCCGAGAAAGACGCCTGAACCAACTGATGCTGCATCAGTGTATCAAATTTCAGTTAGGGCTGATATGGGAACATGGTATGGGCAAGGGGCAGATGGGCAGATTTATCGATATTTTAGTGATAATGCTGGGGGTGCTCATTTTAGTGGTATTGTATCGAAAGAACAAGTGCCAGCAGATATACTCAGGCAATTAGGTATAAAATACTAGGGGGATTTAGATGATAATAGGGAAGAAAGATAGGTTTGCGGTAGAGTTTGAACTTGACCAAGAATTTGGGGGAGAATGGTTATTTGGTCGACTTGGCTTTTGGATTGAGAATCAGCAGATTGGTGACTATAATCTTGGCACTTCTCTCCGTGATGTACTATTTCAAGTAAAATCGATTGTTCGTGATAATGGTAATCGGAGTCATGAAGAGTTGTTTGGTCTAGATAAAATTGAGCTGTATAAAAGAATAAAAGGTGCACTATATGATTGTATAATAAATGAATATTATCAAGTCGCTTTAGATGAAACTTGGGCCCGCTTTAATGTAAATATTCCTGTTGATGTATTTGATGGATGGAATTTGTTTCTTGTAGAAAACGAAAATTTGGAGCAGGCGCGTTTAATTGCAGTAAAATTAGACAACAAAGAGATTTATGAATCTATTCTTAAAAAGGGAGAGTTTGACGAGATAATAACAAGTTTATACAAAGAGCTAGACAAACTATATGAAATTGAATTGGCAAAATAAGATGGGATACATGAATATGATAAAATTGCTGGTAAATCCAAGAGTTGAGGTGCAATGGATATAAAACTGTCGCTCTCTTCTTTTTCGTTAGCGATAGGTATTCCCATCTTAACGCAACTATCAATCGGACTGCAATACTATTAATTAAGCGGTGCAAGATGTACATTAGATCCTGATGGATGACTAGAAGTAGCGACAAAAAATAATTAATTGCAAGGACGGCATTTAAAAGATGCTGTCCTTGTTGTTACAAGACTAATTTATTGTTTAAATCAGTTTAACAAGGAGGTAAAAAAATGGCACAATTTCCTGATATTCAACAGCCGGTGTACCCATTAACGACAAAAATCAAAGACCCGTCACTGCAGTCTGAAATGGAAAATGGACTGGTTATCTCGCGGGCTAAGTTTACTCGGGCTCCTCAGACATTTACTTTGAAATGGACTGCTCTGCCCGCAGCGGATTACGCGACTCTGCGGGATTTTTACCGTGAAACGGTTTACGGTGGAAGTTTGGCTTTTGACTGGTATTATCCAACGGTGGTCGATGATTCGTATTCCGGGACTTTATTTTCGGTTCGGTTTACGGGCGGAGACATTAGTTTTGAATTGGCGGCACCGGGCTACTATTCCGGTACGCTGACCATCCAGGAGGTGTAATAATGCTTAATTTGTCAGTAGCCGGTGTGCTGGAGAAAAGCCAGCTGTCCAGTGACGGCGTGTGGCTGCTGCTGGTGGAAGTCGCCATCCCGGATTCGGATGAATCGTTGCGCTTGGTGCATAATAACGAGGATATCACCTGGAACGGCTATACCTGGACGGCCTTTAATTTCAAACTTGGTGATGTTAAAGAAGACAATAAAGGCAAGCCGCAATCCGTGCCGCTTCAGATATCCAATGTTACGCAGACTGTCCAGGCATATGTCGAAGAGTACAGCGGCATGACCGGGACCACGGTGACGTTGAGGGTGGTTCACTCTCAGCATTTGGATAATACCACGCCGGAATTGGAGGAAGTATTCACCGTTGAATCAACTATTTGTGACAACAAATGGGCTACTTTTTCGCTGACCGCGTGCGACGGTACGCTGCAGTCCTGCCGCGACCGGAGCAATGAGAGCCGTTATGGCGGCGAACCAAGCATTCCGGAGGGAGGACTGTACGCGTAGAGTCTGGGGATTAGAAAAAAGCAAAACCAAAAGTGAAGTAATATTAATCGCCGTCAGGCGATTTTTTAGTTGGGGGTACAATGAAAATAAAATTGGACGACCTAATCGGTCTGCAGTTTGTTGACGGTGGCCGCGATTCGGCTGTCGGCCTTGACTGTTGGGGACTTTCGACAGAGGTTTTTCGGCGTTATGGGATAGAATTGCCGGATTACAAAATATCCTGCGAAGACGCCAGCCGGATTGACAGCGAAGTGAAGCAACAGAAGCTATTTTGGCGTAGGTGTGAGGGGGAAATCCCAATACCGGCGCTGGTCGTCATCCGGTTTACCGTATTTTGCGACCATACGGGAGTTTATATCGGTAAAGGGAAATTTATTCATACCCGTAAGGAGGTCGGCGTTAATATTGACCGCGTCGACAGTCCGGCCTGGTCAAAACGCATCGATGGATTCTACGTTCCGGAGGTGATGAAATGATTACAATAACCATTCTGAAAAACCCATTTAATCATAGCGAAAAAGAAATTCATACATGTGTGCATGTTCCCGGTAAAACGGCTTATGAGTATATCCAGCCGTACATCATGGGGATGGAAGATTATGTCGTCAGCGTCGACGGCAATATCGCGGATGATACAGCCGCGCAGGCAGTCAATGATGATGATTGGTTGGCCGTTTGCCCAGTCGTCGGCAAAAGTGGCTCAGCTTGGTTTAGAACAATCGGTATGCTAGCATTGAGTTATGCTGTAGGCCATATAGCAGGAACGCATACTTGGGGCAATTTATTTAAATCAAAGTTTTGGTCTTCTATGGCAGCAGGTGCTCTCACTTCTGTAGGTGGAATGCTGATTAATCACTGGTTCCCGGCGGCTAAAACAGACCGGCAAACCTATGAAATTAGTCCGACCTACAACTGGAGTAACGCCAATTCGCCGACAGATCAAGGGAATGCTCTTGCCGTGACATACGGCACTATGCGTACGGCCGGGCAAGTGTTGGCCCAGCATGTGTCGAGTGACGATGAGGATCAGTATCTTAATATACTGATGTGCGGCGGACAAGGGCCGATTGACAGCATCAGTGATATTCGGATCAACGATAATCCGATTTCCTATTATAATGACGTTACGGTTGAAACCCGTCTGGGAACCAATGACCAAGAAGCAATATCCAATTTTAACGATACTTATTCCGATCAGTCACTGGCTTACGAGCTGGATACCGACGGTGATTGGGCTACCGAGCAAACAGAGGGGGATGCAGTAGAAGGGCTGGAAGTCACACTGCAGTTTCCCTATGGCTTATATTATGCCAATGACAGCGGTGGCCTGGATAATGCTTCGGTAACTGTTCAGGTTCAGTATCGGGTCGCTGGCGTCGATACCTGGACAGATTTTACTACTGCTACTATTACTGCGGCGAAAAATACGACATTTTATCGTACGTACCGGATTGATAATCTTACCGCCGACCAATATGAGGTGCGGGCCCGGTGCACTTCCAAAAGTGGTACAAATAGCCGCTACTCTACCCGGGTGTACTGGTCGCAGTTGTCGAGTATTATGTATGATGACTTTTCCCGGCCCGGCAAGGTGCTTATCGGTATTAAGGCACTGGCGACCAGCCAGCTTAGCGGCAGTGTGCCGAGCATAACCTGGCTTCAGACCCGCGATACGGTATGGGTGTGGAACGCTGACAGCAGCGCGTATGAAGAAAAGTCAGCCTCAAATCCGGCCTGGGCGGCCTATGACATGATTCATCGCTGCCGACAGCTTATGAATATTAATACAGGCAGCTACGAATATTTTGTTCAGGGTGCCAGCGTAGCGCATATGGTATATGACGATTTTGCCAGTTGGGCGGAATTTTGCGATGACTATGACCTGACTTTCAACTATATCTACAATACCGCAAATGATTTGTGGACTTCCCTGCAGAAGCCGGAGAATGTCGGCCGAGGCAAGGTTATCATGCGGGGAACAAAGTTTGGCTGTGTCTGCGACGCGCCTGGCGATCCGGTGCAGCTTTTTACGGTCGGTAATATGATTACCGATAAGTTCAAGGAAACCTTTGTCAGTCAAAAGGACCGGGCTAACGCGGTTGAGATAACCTTTTTCAACAAGGATAAAGCCTATGAGAAGGAAATTGTCACGGCTTATGCCGACGATTACGATTCAGCGACCGAGCCGAACATTACCCAGATTACCATGGATGGGATTACCTCGCTTGACCAGGCTTACCGTGAAGGCAAATACCGGCTGCGCCTCAATGAATATTTGGTGCGGACGGTGGAATTTAACGCGGATGTCGATGCGATTGCCTGTCAGATCAATGATGTTATTCTCCTGGCTCATGATGTGCCGCAGTGGGGTTATTCCGGGCGGCTGCTTTCCGCCACGTCCACAACGCTGCAACTAGACCGTGAGGTAACGTTGGAGCCTGATACTTCTTATGCTGTGGCGATTCAGATTACTAATACGGAGGCCACCACGATTGACGAGGTTCAAAGCATTGTAACTGTTAATGTCCAGGGAGTTACAGCGGAAACCACCACCGATACGCTTACGCTGACAAGTGATTTGTCTATAGTCCCGATAAAATGGGACCTATACAGTTTCGGGGAAACCAGTAAAGTGGTTAAGCCCTTCCGGGTGCTTAATATCAGCCGGGATCAGGATATGCGGCGAACAATTTCTTGTATTGAATATATCGAGGAGGTCTATACCGAGGCTACAGATATACCTGAAGTTAGTTATAGTGAACTCGATACTACGGTCGATGTCAGCACTGTCAGCGTCGCTGAAGAAACCTACCGGCAGAAAGATGGTACGATGATTTCGGATATTAATGCCGCCTGGACTATCCCGCGGACCACGACGACAGCGATTAGCGGCTATAAAGTTCTGTATAGTACGGATAATGGCACGACCTGGACTACCGCGTGCAGCGGAATCACGTCGCTGAGTACATCAATAATTGGCGTAAAAACCGAAACTACCTATTTGGTAAAAGTTTGCACTATAAATGATTTGGGTATTGTATCCGATGGAGTAGAGGCTTCTATCTATATTACTGGCAAGGACTTACCCCCTTCGGATGTTGCCAGCGTATCGGCCACGATTGACGCCACGGATTCAACGAAAGTTAACCTGTCATGGTCCTCGGTAGACGATATTGATTTGGCCGGATACCGGATTCGGGAAGGTACGACGATTGTGGAAAGCCTGGCGCAGATCACTACCTATACCTATGCTGCGACCGAAAGCCGGGCGCACACTTTCGCGGTTACAGCCGTAGATAACTCGGGCAATGAGTCTGAGACGGCGGCAACGGTAACGATAGAAGTAACAGTTGAACCAGCGGATGTTGAGGATTTTGCTGTTAGTCAGCGATCATCTGACCGCAGTTATGTCGATATGTCATGGACAGCCGTAGCTGATACAAGTCTATCGCATTACGAAATTCGAATAGGAACGGACGATGACTGGGATTCAGCAACGGTTATTGCCAGCCAGTTAAAAGCTACCAGCTTCAGTTATCAATTGACCGCAGAAGGCTATACGTATTTCTTTATTAAGGCAGTAAACGCCGGTGGATACTACAGCACTTCGCCTGGTGAGGCAGCGTTTCAAGTAGTCCTAGCGCCGGATGCCGTTACTAACCTTGCGGCGACCCAAAGTACAAAAGACAAAAGCATTATCCTGGTTACCTGGGACGCGGTAAGCGGAGATGACATTGCTGGGTATAAAGTAACAGTGGGAGACAGTTCCTATATTACCAAGGAACTTACTTACAGCTACGAGGCAAGCGAAAACACTACATATACGTTTGCGGTGCAGTCGATAACTACAGCGGGTTATTATTCAAAAGCAACAAGTTTAAGTATTGCGGTAACCATCTCGGCGGCGGATGTAACCGGGTTTGCGGTCAGCCAATCTTCGACCGACCGGACTAAGGTCATTTTGACGTGGGATGCACCGACAGAGCTTGATGTGTCATACTACATAATTAAGCTTGGCACGGCTTGGGAAACAGCTGCGGTCATAGGCAGCCGGGCAACTGGTACTTCCTTTGAAACCACGATAACAACAGAGTCTGAACAAACGTTTTTGATTAAAGCGGTTACATCAGCCGGAAATGAAAGTCAGTATCCGGCGGAAGTGAGTGGGATATTTGATCTGAATCCCGATCCGGTAACCGACATTGTTTTGTCACAGTCCTCTGCTGATAAATCGGAACTTGATATATCTTGGACAGGAATTTTGGAAAGTGACCTTGCCTATTATGACGTGCGGGTAGGTTCCTCGTGGGAGGATGCAACACAAATTACCACTACGCAAGAGACAAGCTGTACGTATACGTTAAGCGCCAGTGGGTCGGTAAAAGTACTGATAAGGTCAATGAATGAAGCTGAGTTTTACTCCGATGAAACCACGGCGACACTCTATTGTACGGTGGAACCGGAGGATGTAAGCAATTTCCGGGTGTACCAAAACGGCGAGTATGTGGAATTGTACTGGGACAAAGCGACAGAAGCCGATGTGGTAAGTTACGAAATTCGGGAAGGCTCTAGCTTTAGTACCGGTTCATTGGTGGTAACCGGCCAGACGACAACAAATTATAAATACATCGTGGACACTGAAAGAACATATTGGTATCACATCAAAGCAATTAATAAAAGCGGATTTTACAGCGCATCGGCCACTAGCGGCAGTGTGACGGTAACCGATCTTCCGTCAAGAAATATAATCGAATCCTATGATGAGCTTACGCTGCAGTCCGGAACACACACGAATACGGAGTTTGGTACTTCGCAGTACAAATTCAGCAATCTAGGCGGAAAATTCAGTGATTATACAACCACGAAGTTTAGTGAAATTGGAGGAGCCACCGTTCTAAAACTGGCGATGAATGATTCTGAGTATTATTCTTCTGGCACCTATAACTGTGAGCAGATAGACATTGGCCAGTTAATTACAGCAAATATAACGGCTTACTTTGTATCTACTGTGCTTCTGGCGTCCGGTACATCGGCTACGCTGGAGTATAGGACGAGCCAAGACGGTGAAACGTTTACCGATTGGCAGGACTTTACGGCTGTGCAGTCTACTTTCCGATACTTGGAGTTTCGGGCGGTACTAGCGACTACGGATACGACAAAGACGCCGGAGGTAAATCACTTTACCATATCGGTGGATGTGCCGGACACGAATTTGAGTCTAACGGCTACGATAGACGCTGGAGGGACTACAGTAGAATATGGGGAAACGTTTTATGCGATTCCGGTGGTTATACCGACAGCTATAGGGGAGAACTTATATGCTCAGGTGATAGAGAAGACGACAAGCGGTGTAACGCTTAAAGTGAAGGATTCGGACAATAACGATGTCGGTGGAACTGTAGACTTACTGGTTAAGGGATATTAATAAATATTTTTATGGGAGGATTTTTTATGTCATACAATAGTACATTACCTACGGATGACGAGTATATTGCAGCAGGTCCTGGAGATATTCGCGAAAATTTCCGGGCGCTAAAGGAAGACCAAATTGTTGATGCCGGTACGGTAGCCGGTCTTTCGGTGGGCAACGCCAGCGGCAATATTCCGGAATCGAATGGGATTGTAAATGTAAATTTGAATGCCGATTTATTGGATGGGTATGAGGCTAGTGCTTTTGCAACGGTAAGCCACATCCATTCGGCGGCGACTACTTCGACCGCCGGGTTTATGAGTGCCAGTGATAAGACAAAACTGGA
This sequence comes from Bacillota bacterium, assembly GCA_017889635.1. GTDB lineage: Bacteria > Bacillota > Negativicutes > Sporomusales > CTSoil-080 > CTSoil-080. The sequence continues at coordinate 12,165 of JAGGAC010000055.1, forward strand.
TGGTGTGGCGACGGGTGCCCAGGTGAATCAAAATGCTTTTGGCAATGTAGTGGTAGGAAGTACAACTATACAGGCAGATTCGGTAACAGATACATTGACATTGACGGCAGGGACAAATATTGCGCTTACCCCGGATGCCACGAATGACGCGGTAACGATTGCGGTATCCGGGACGGTGGCTTCGGCTACAACAGCCGCTGCTTGCACCGGCAATGCGGCAACGGCTACGAAGTGGGCGACTGCCCGGACCTTGAGCTTTACCGGGGACGCTACGGGCTCGATGGCGGTTGACGGATCGGCGGCGGCCAGTACCGATCTGACGCTGGCGGCTACTGGTGTAACAGCCGGAACATACACATCGGTTACGGTGGATGAGAAAGGCAGGATTCTTGCAGGTACAAACCCGACAAGTATGGACATTGATATAACTGGCAATGCAGCTACGGCTACGACGGCTACGACGGCGACTACTGCAACAACGGCAACAACCGCTACTAAGACAAGTAATTTAAAGGGAATCGCTTTTTCTATGTGCAACCCTGCGAGTGGGCAAGAGAGTGCGCGGTTTAGTGTTCCTTCAGCTAAGACTCTTTCCGCAATTAAAGTGATGTGCAGTTCCACACCGTCTGCCACGACAACTTTGATACTATACCAGAACTCTGTGGCTATTAAAACTTTAAGTATAAGTGAGGCTACGACCACAACTACGTTGTCGAGTTCAGTATCTTTAGCAGCTGATGATGTGATGTATGTTGCCTTTAGTGGCAGCGTTAATGGAATAACCAATATTACAGTGCAGTTAATGGTAGTGGATGCGTAATGGATATTGAGAAACGGATTAAAAAGCTGGAAGCTATTCTAGGAGGTGCTAATAATGACAAAAATAATTCATTTAAGAGATGATGAGACTATTATAGTCGATGAAAATGCAAAGTTAGTCTATGGTGAAGATTCAAATGTAATCTTTTTAAATGATAGTGAGGGAAATGAAAAGTTTATATTTTTCATTTTAGATGGAATGTATGAGACACTTGTTTCGACTTTAACAACATTCCTTGCTAATTCTGAAACTGATCTTTATCTTAACGATCTCATAGGAAAATATTCTGGAGGAAATAGCTGATGTCTACAACGGTTACATTTACCAGCTCGGGAACTTGGACTTGTCCTTATGGGGTAACTTCGGTGACAATTGCGGCCGTTGGCGGCGGTGGCGGCGGCGGCAGTGCAGGATGCTCTTGGGGTTGCGGTGGTATGTTCTATAGTTACTACACTGGGATTAGTGGGAGTGCTGGTACTTATGCATCTGGAACCTACACGGTAGTGCCAGGTACTACCTATACTTTAACAATTGGTTCGGGCGGTTCTGGTGGTGCAGCCAAAAGTATGGGGAGCGATAGTTCTGGTACTGTAAGCGGAAATTCAGGAAGTACCGGTGGAACAACAACTGTTACAGGAATATTGAGTGTGGCAGGGGGATCGGGCGGTACAGGAGGCAGTTCGAGTTCGAAAGGTACCGGTACAGCGAATGCATCCACTCTAACACCTTATGGTAATGGAGGCGCAGGTAGTTCCAGTTCTTCAAGCGGAACTACGGGGACTGCAGGCAAGGTGGTTATCACGTATGATTACGCAACTATTCTAAGTGTGCAGGAACTCGGAGTATAGGTGGTGCGCTAGTGTTTCTGTTATTGGTAATAGGCTATAGAAAGATGATTGATGGATATGAGAAGTTTTTATTGGGGAGCGGGTGGCTTGGACGATAGGGAGTTTTGTTTGGAACATAGTGGCTGCGAGGCTAGGATAATGCAGCTAGAAAAGAATGATGAGGATATCTTTAAACGAATTCGAGAATTGGAAATGGCGGTATGGAAAGCGGCTGGAACAGGGGGCGTTATAACAGCGCTTATCGTAGTGCTGCTAGAAAAGATGCTTAAATGAGAGGATGTCTTTCAAATGTTGCTATCCGATATTCGGGAGCTAGCCAAAGACGCAGCCGGTAATATTGATCAGGTTTATATCCATTGGACAGCAGGGCATTATGGACAGAAGTTTTCCGATTATCACATCTTAGTTGATATGGACGGCACGCTTTACGCTACGGTGGACGATCTAACTACTCGTTTAAACCACACGTATATGCGAAATAACCGGGCAATAGGGATTGGAGCATTATGCGCGTATCAAGCCCATTCTACGGATGATTTAGGGCCAGAACCGCCTACTAATGCCCAGATTGAGTCAATAGCCCAATTGATAGCGGTATTAAGTGAGGAGTTAGCCTTGTCAATCGATATTCAACATTTTATGACGCATGCGGAAGCTGCCGACAATATGGATGGTCTTGATCCAGGTTATGCCCAGAATGGATATCCGGATGGGAAATATGGTCCGGAAAATTCAGTGGAGCGTTGGGATTTCTGGGTTGTAAAGGTTGGTGATCCACCGGGATCAGGGGGTGGGATTTTGAGAGGTAAGGGAATTTGGTATTGTAAATCATAGTTAGTTTTGGTCGCTGTACAAAAGCAGACGGCTTTAATTTTTGACAAGGAATGATTCGATGCGAAAGTATTTACTTAAGAAAGATATCCCAGATCTACGGGATCATGCGTTTTATTCTGCAGTGTATAAGTCAGCAGCACATTTGCCGAACAAAGTTGACCTACGCAAGAAGTGTAGTCCGGTTGTAGACCAAGGTGAGCTTGGTTCTTGTACGGCGAATGCCATTGCTTCCGGTCTGAGGGAATATCTGCTCAATAAAAACAAGCAGCCGTGGGTGGCCTTATCCCGGCTGTTTTTATATTGGGAGGAAAGAAGTCTAGAAGGAACGGTAGATGAAGACAGCGGCGCGTCAATCCGCGATGGCATGAAGGTGTTGAATCAGATCGGCGTTTGCCCGGAGACGGATTGGCCGTATGACATTTCTACTTTTACCAATCCGCCGACAGATAAACAGATTGCTGATGCGGCTGCTTATAAGGTGTCGGAGTATCACCGGATAATGTCGCTTGACCGGCTTAAAGCGGCTCTCGCCGAAGGGTTGCCGGTGGTGATCGGCATAGAGGTCTTTGAGTCTTTTGAAGCGGATGAAGTAACCGGCAATGGCATTATACCCATGCCTGCCGAAGCCGAACAAGATTTAGGCGGGCATGCGGTTCTGGTTGTGGGATATGACGACAGTAAAGGTATGCTTATTGTTCGCAATAGCTGGGGCATAGCCTTTGGCGATTTGGGATATTTCTACCTACCTTACGACTACTTTGAAAAATACGCCAGTGATTGCTGGACAAGCAGGGGGTAAGACATGATAAGTGAAAAGGGAGGGTTCTTAGTTATGGGAAAACAATTCAATTTGCAGCGGTTTGCTGACGAAAGTGTAACTAACGGAAGCGGAGACGTTATTGTTACTGTACAAAATAGTGCCGAAACGTTATTATCCGGGGCTGTTGTTAGTGTAGTGGTTGACGGTTCGACGATTACAGTTTCTACCGGTACTGATGGTACAACTACATTGGATGATTTACCTGCCGGAACGCAGACCGTCACGGCAGCGATGGACGGATATACAACGAATAGTGCGGAGGTCACAGTGGAGTCCGGGGACACGGTAAGTGTTACTATAACGTTGAGTGCCGTGGCGGCTAGTGCAGTTACTACTGTTATTGCCGCAGTGGTGAGCGAGTTATCTGACTTGACTAATGATGCTGCCACCCAGGCGGTAAATGAGGTAATTGCTGATTTGGAAAACGAAATTGATACAACTTCATCGCTGTGGGTTAAGATTCGCAATAACATGGAAAAGTCGGTTTTGGTAGCAATTAAAACAATTGTAATTTCAACATTGGTCAGTGCATTAACCGATAAAATTGAAGTGTATTTAAATAAAGTTTTAGCGAATGAAGTGTCAGCTAATAAATAATTGTGTTAGCCCCAATCATCAATGATTGGGGCTAATTTTTATAAGGTGGGTATTAATGAAAGTAGATGTTTTATTTTCTTATCCGGTTACTGAATTTGGAAAGCTTATTGATTGGGTCGAAGGACCTGGTGAAGATCCCAGCCATGCCGCTATTTATATGTTGGGCGGTATATTGGAGGCCCTTGATACTGGTTTTGTAAAGTCGCCGCTTAATGCATATGACGGGTTTAAGCATACAGTACTTACGGTAGATGTACCTAATATTGATGCAGCAGAGGCGGAGGCGGCAAAACTATTGGGGACGCCCTATGGATATAGAGCCTGCTTGGATGGAGGGCTACATGATTTGTTGGGTGTGACGGTGCCGGGTGACGGAGAAAGTACGGTTGATTGCAGTGAAGCGGTGGTACGTATACTGCAGGCCGGCGGCTTGGATATCTTCCCGGATTTCAGCGCCGACAATGTAACGCCAGCCGATTTATTGCGGAAGTTGAAGCCGTTGTCGGTGAAGAAAATTCTCTAGATTTCTGACCCGCCGGACATCAAGTCCGGTCTCCTCTAAAAGTTTTACGGACCAGGTAAACTTACCAACATCACAGGGCCGGTGGGCATCGCTGCTAATTACAAATGACACTGTCGAATTACTCATTGCCGCTTTTATTTGGGCCGCATTTAATGTCTTATGAGCGTTATTTATTTCTAGCGCGGTATTTCTATCTTGAGCCGCCTGAGCGATTTTCACGATATCAACCGGGTGATTATCCCCCGGATGGGTAATGATATCAATCGGATATGCGGCAAGCGCCTTTATCATGGCCTGAGTATTTCTGGCGGAGATTTCTTCATACAGACCCGGATCAAGTACCGCTTTTATCTTTTGCCGCCGGTTAAGCTTGGCGCGCAGGGCTTGCAAATAATCCTGATAAATAATATCAAAATGGAAGCCGCCCAGCAAAATATCGCAATCGCTGATAATATCGCCGGGAATGTCAAGCCTCCCTTGTTCGTCAATGATATTGGCTTCCAGCCCCAGAAGAATTTCAATACTTCCGCGGTATTTTTCCTGCAGCCGGCTGACGGTTTGGCGCATTTCGAAATAGTCGGACAGCTTAATTCCATAGGGACAGGCTGGTCCATGCTCGGTAATTGCAATCTTTAAGAGCCCTTTTTTCATGGCACTTATCACATTGTCTTCAATTGACCCGATGCCATGGCTGTATTTGGTGTGGGTGTGATAATCGGCGATAAGCTTCATATTTACCGCATCAGTCATTACGGCAGCCGCCCTAATAAACTGGCGGGATAGCTTTTTTCCAGTTCCAGCGAACAGATATTGCTGTACCCAATATAACAAGAGCAGACATTTTTACGGCAAGGGGCGGTCGCTGCCAATTCACTCAGGTTATTTTGATATAGATTGCCCAGCTTTTTTATTTCTTGCCAGCAGCGATGAACAGTTCCATCCCATTCCACAAAAAATACCGTATCACCGGTCCGGCAAGCCAGAGCTTTGGATTTATAATTTTTCAGGTTAATGGGAAACAGGGGATCATACCGGGTCAAGAGTTCTATCTCGTCCGGGCTGTAATAACTACCTTTGTCTTTATAAGCATTAAGCCAGAAATATGGTTTGGCGACACCAAATTGCTGCAAAGCGGCATCCATCTCGGCGATTGCTGCAAAATTTTCTTTTACCCCGACCATTCCGACGGTATTTCTAACCCCCAAGGTCGCTAAGGTCTTAACCTGGCGGATAAAGAAATCTGCCTCAGCCTGCCCGGGATGATAGGTCGTCCATAAGATTAACTTATCGGCTCTAACCCGCGCCAGCCAGTCTAAATTGCAGCTTAAATTGGTCTGAATAACGATTTGCCCGACATTTTCCAAGGCACTCAGCTCAATAATAGCCGCTTGATAATGTTCATATCCCAAAATTTCGCCACGCGGCGCAAAGAAGAGATCGAAGGTATCCGGGGAAGCGGAAATATAATCGATAAATTGCCGTATATAGTTTTTGTCCCGGTTCAGCATTTTTTCATTAACTTCGGCTTTGGCAAAGGGACAGTACCAGCAGCTATAATTGCAGCTTTTTAGATAATTGCGATAGTAAAGAGTATATTTCATTGCTTGTCCTTTGTTCACTTATTCTTGATAAGCCGCCATTTTGGCGCTTACTTCTTTGGAAACAAACAATTGGCCAATAGCATCTGAGTACCTGATTCCTTTAGCGGTCGGATACAAGCACTTGTTTCGCTGCTCTAAAAAGCCATGTTCAACTAAAAAGGCCAGTTCGCTAAAATCATCAGCCGGCTGGGTTTGAAAGCGGGCATAGTACTCAGCGCTATCCAAGCCGGTTATTTTTAAGATGGATTTTATAATATACCGCCGTTTTAGTTCGTCATCGGTCAGGCGATAGCCATAGCGGGCTGCGGTAAAATTAGTTTCAGCTAGATATTCATTGATAATGGCATTAATATTTGCTTCATCTACGGCATAACTCCGGGAATAATGCACCCGGCCGCAGTAGGATCTGGCCCCGCAGCCGATGCCAATCATTTCATTTTCCTGGCAGCTGTATTCCGGAAACAGACCGGCTGTTTGGCGGCGATGAATAAAGTTTCGCATCGAGGTTTGAAGATAATTATGTTCTGCCAAAACTTCTTTTCCCAGCTCATACAGCTCGCCCATCAGCCGGATATCACACTGGCTTCGGTCAAACATTTTTGTTTTTTCCCGAACATACAGCGGATATAAATACAATTCATCCGGCGCGTAAGTTATTGCCTTTTCCAGCGAGTTTTTCCAGCTATCCTTGGTCTGGGTCGGAATACCGTAAATTAAATCGAGATTTCTGATCGGTATTTGCTGTTCAAACAATAGCGCCAAAGCGGTTTCTATTTCACTGACAGATTCCCGGCGGAAGCTTTGATCCAGTTCGCGGCTATTAAAACTCTGCACCCCCATGCTTATTCGGTCAACATGATAAGCTTTTAAGAGTTCGAGTTTGCTTTTAGTCAGCGTCCGCGGCGAGGTTTCAATCGAGAAGAACGTCTTGGAAAAATTAATATCAAGGATACCGGCTATTCCGGCAAGTAGCTTCTTAAGATCTTCATCACTCAGGATGGTAGGAGTCCCGCCGCCCACAATAACACTGGAAAAAATCCGGTCTTTTCGCTGATCAAGCTCGAGGAAAACCCGGACAGCCGCCATTTCCTCGAGCATTTTTCCCACATAGCGGCTAATTTGGGGCTTGCCAAAGCTAGTTGTTGAAAGCAGGTTGCAATAACCGCATTTATTCAGACAAAAGGGAATATGCAAATATAAAGTAAGCGGCTTGGACGTCGAAGTCCGCCACAGCTCTTTTAAATCAAGCGGTCGGGCAAAATTGCGGTATGCTGTCTTATGGGGATACGAATACATATAACCGGCAAACCGGTTTTGGACAATATTATCTAATAAACCATTCATGTTGTACTCCAAGCTTTCAACTGGTTAATTCGCCAAACTTACAGGAAAAAGTGTTTATATGGTACATTCCAGACCACGTCATGCGACAAAATATGGCCCTCATAGCCGGCTTCGCCATAACAGGTGCCATGATCCGAGGTAGCAATACAGAAAGTCCGGTTGCGCTCCTTCATACAGGCAAATAAAGGTTCCAGACACTGGTCGACATAGCGGAGCGCCGCCTGCTGGCTTTCTACGCAATCCAGTTTAGAGGCAATCATATTTCGGTTCGAAGTGTATTTGCCGCTGCTAGTTTTATATTTATCCAAATAATAATAGTTGGGACCATGAATTGCCGAGAAATTAATAAACAGAAATATTCTTTGGTCCGGGGCAGCAGCTTTTACCAGCTTAATCGCTAATTTCACCTGTTCTTCCGCCGATTTGGGATTAGTTACCCCAAACCGCGGATTCCAGTAGCTTTCCTGAAACATGTCAGGAAAAACATCATAAATTCCGCCGATTTTACTGAAAAAGACTACACCGCCAATACAAATGGTTTTATAGCCGATCTTCGCTAGCCCCTCCATAATATTAGCGCCTTCAAACAGATAGGTATTACCGCCGGCATTTTGTTTTAGGCCTGTTTTATTAGTAAGAAATAGCCAGTCCCGTTCATGCAGTGGCTGAAATTCAACCGGGGTTGGCAAAAAACCGATAAAAAAACTATGGTGGGCAGAAAAGGTGTAATTACCGGTGGTATGGCGTTTCTCCCAGCCGCCTACGCGGCACAAATTAGGCAAGGTACCGGCTAAATACTCGGCCTCTGCCGCATCATACCGCAGTGTGTCCAGTGATAGGAACAAAATATCATCTTTTCCTACCACCTCATTCATATTTACTATCATTGTATTTCCCTCATTTTTTCAAGTGCGGCTTTTATTTCGTAATAATACACATTAGCCTCAGTACCTAATAAATTATGAAATAAATCGCCGAATGGATTAACATCAATTACATACGGTTTATAGCCGGGGGAACAGACAATATCAATACCGGCGTATAATGACTTATTGAATACCTTCATAACATCAGCCGCCGCCTGGGAAAGGACCGCCAGCTGTCCGGCGGTAAAAACCTCGCTGCTGTTTCGCCGCTGATTGCCTAAATGCAGATTGGTAATCGGGGTTTTGCTCAGCCTGGTGATAAAATATTGCGGCGTTTTGGCGGCAACTAAAACCCGGGTGTCAAAATGGGTACCCTGATAAGCCGCTTTAGGAATCCATGTTTCGATATGCGCGCCGTTTGCCAGCACCCATTCTATAAGCTCCCCAATTTTAGCTTTGTCGGTAATAAAGGCAATCTTGCGACCGCTGTAAAAAAACTTTTTTCCGCCTCGTATTTCGACTTTCAGTGAAGTCCACAGGGTTTCTTCATTTAACCGGGGATTGTTTTTATAGGCCAGAATTCCCGTTCCCCCTGAACCATAGCGTAGCTTTATAAAGCACTTCAGCACTTGCCCGCCATACATTTCTCTAAACTCTTTAACCCTAAGCGGCGCTTCAAGTTTAGCCGGCAGATAGTAACTGTATTCCTTGGCTTTGGCCGCTAGCCGGTCATAGGTCTGGCGTTTATCCATCATCGCCAAAGCTTCGCAGTGATCCTGCATCATTAAAATCTTTTTATCGGCATGAACACTGCACGTTTGAGCGATATCTGTAATAAGCTTGGTAAAACCGGCGTACCATTGACCTGGCGCGATAATCGGAAACTGTGAAAAATCGATGTCATCTATTTCAGCATTACTCAGCCGATTATCAACTTCACCTAGTTTTAAAATGGCCCGGTAGATTTCCATATCCTTTTCCGGCGGTTCTAGGCGAACAATGGTGTTTTCCCGTAATTTCCGGGAAAACACCAAAAAATCATCAAAATACTCCTGCCAGGTAATGACTTGATAAGAACTGGTGCCAAGTTTTTTAAAACATTCAACGAACCCGTTAAGCCGGCGGCCACTAGCATCGCCAATAAGTAAAAAATGTGTATTCATCGGCTATTTTACTCAGTAATATATGGATACCGATAGTCTTCATCGTCTTCGTTGTATACATCTTCTTTGCTGCACAATACTTCAATGTTCAACTCGCTGCCTTTGGCAATGATTTTTTCGAGCAGTTCATCAGAAACATAGTTATAGGTCAAATCCAAGGTTTTTAAATGCGCTAACTTATCCATATTTTCCAGGATTAGCTCAGCGCCGCGGTTGCTTAAAGTCCCCAGCGATATATCCAGCACTTCGAGGCCTGGCAGAATATCCGAAGCCAGCACCCGTTCGCAAATTTCATCAGCAATCTCGCTGTTTTTTAACCCCCAGTATGTTACCTTAGGGAAATTGCTCCGCTGCATAAACGGTTCCAGGGTGGAAATGTCGCCGTCAAACCCATAATCATCTACGCCTAAATAGAGTTCTAAATGCTCTAAATTAGGTATTGTAGCCTCAGCAATGTCGTTTAAAGTATTGCTGGCAAGACCGCCGGAAATAATGGTCAGTTCCTTTAAAGTATTACTCGCTGCGTTTTTCAGGCGAAGGCCGTTAGCTCCTTTTATAATAATCTCTTCTAAGGCAAACTCATTAATTAAAGGCGCGGCATCAGTATGAATGATCCAGGAAACTTCACACTCATCAGAGTCTATATCGCCGAGAAATATCTTTTTCAAATTAGGAAATTTAGCTTTATTAGCAATAAGATAGTTTATAACCGGTTCCGGTGAAGTATCATAAGCATCATTCCAATGGCCGATAGTAATTGCCGGCAGGTCATAGCTGACATGTTCTTCAATATAGTCGGCTAATTTCTTTTCCAGCGTTACCTCATCATCGTAATCAACAAAAAATTTTATAGCTTCCATAATATTCAATCCTCTCTTATTTGCTGTTATTTTTTATTTACAATTGGCTGTTCATCTTCCCGCCAGATGGCAATACCGGTATACGCCAGCAGCAGTGAAAACAGGATGGTGCGCGACAAGACCCGGCGCGCAAGCTTCCGCTCAAGAAAAACCGGCATAAAGGCCCGACCGGGGAGGATGATACTTACCATTTGGCTGCCGGTGCCAAGCATCATAATATAGCCGGCTAACAGTACCGCCATAACAAGTCGACCGGTAGTATCAGCCCAGGCCGTAATCCGGCTGGTCAATACTGCTAAAACTTGAGTTTTTTCTAGAATGCCGCCAAACGATATGGCGGTTAGCAATAATAAAATGGAACTGCTCATACTCTGAATCCCGCCCCGGCTTAAAAGCACATCCAGCTGCCGTATGCCGGTTTTGGCAGCATACCCGTTAACCATAACATCAGTAATGGCGGTCAAGGACTGCTGCTGTCCCAGCCAGGCAACACCGGCCCCGACAAGAACACCGGCCAGAACGCTTGGGATGGCTGGATATTTCCGGTACGCCAGCCCCATTAATATGAGCGGCGGCAACAGCGTCCATACGGTCAAATGATAAGTTCTGGCCAAACTCTCTAAGATCAGCAGAATATCACTGGTTACCGCCAGACCGGCATAGCGGCTGTCAATAAGGCCATAAAGCAGCGTTGCTAAACCGGCTGCCGGCAGAGTGGTCCACAGCATTGACCCAATATGGCTGAACAGCTCGACTTCGCACAGTGAAGCCGCAATATAAGTTGAGCTGGATACCGGCGACATTTTATCGCCAAAATATGCGCCTGATACAATAGCGCCGGCAATGAGTGGTGCAGGATACCCCAGGGTCACGCCCACGCCTAAAAGCGCAATGCCGATGGTACCCATGGTTCCAAAAGAAGTCCCGGTCATGGTTGAAGCAATAACGCATAGAATAAAGGTTGTTGCCAGAAAAATTCCTGGTGAAAGCAGCGTTAGTCCCCAATACATCATGGCCGGGATAGTTCCTGATAAAATCCACACTCCGATAAGCATGCCGACGGCAATCAGCAAAAAAACGGCCGGCAGCACCCGGCCAATAGCTTCAAACATGGCCTGCTGCAGTTCATTCCAGGAATAGCCCAAATACTTTCCAATTAGACAGGCCACGATATTCGCCATTATAAGCGGCAATATCGCCGGCAGTTTCAACACCGCTGTTCCATATAGAATCGACCCAATTGCCAGAATAAATCCGTTTAATGCTAAAATTACTGATGGTTGTTGCAGTTTCAATACCTTTCTCCGTTTTTCTTAATTAGTACCCTGATATAACTTTTTAATCCATGTTTGTTGTTTTGTAAAAAAATATTATATTTTTATATAATAGATTATAAGTTATATTATTGGCAAATACAATTACATAATCCGAAATCTTGAGCAAGACCAGCGGTTTATAAAACGCAAGGTTAAGCCAATACAGGATTTAATAGTCTTGAAATAGTTGAGAGAACAATTTGTGGCATCGAGATAATGCATATGATAAGAAAAGGGCAGGTTGAAGTAATTCAATCTGCCCCTTTTTAAGTTGAATTTATAAATAGGATTATGGGTGTGGTTGTTTATATAAGTTAACTTTTTCACAACAGTAGAAACTTTATAAATAGTGTGATAATATATGTGTAAAATTGGTCATACCATTATACCAATATGCCATATTGGTATAGCACTATTGTGCTAATAAGGGAAAGTCACTAAGTTATAAAGAGCAATATAAAAAAATATGCTCTTTACTATAAAAACGTATTTAATTTGGGGGAAAAATATGGACATTTTAGTATGCATTAAACAAGTACCAGAAACTTCAAAAGTTGAGGTTGATCCAGTAACCGGAGTATTAAAGCGCGACGGGGTGGATTCAAAAATGAATCCATATGACTTATATGCTCTTGAAACAGCTTTAAGGATACGAGAGAAAGTGGGCGGGACAGTAAAGGTCATAAGTATGGGACCACCACAAGCAAGCGAAGTAATAAAAGAAGCGTATATGATGGGGGCAGATGAAGGGGTGCTGCTTTCTGATCGAAAATTCGCCGGGGCGGATGTCTTAGCTACTTCTTATACAATATCGCAAGGTGTTCGTCAAATGGGCAATATCGACTTAATACTATGTGGCAAACAAACAACGGATGGTGATACCGCGCAAGTAGGACCTGAGATGGCTGAATACCTGGGAATGCCGCATATAGCGAATGTAATTAAAATTGAAGCAATAAAAGCAAGCTCTATGGTAGTAGAAATGGACATGCCTAATACGATTGAATTAGCAGAAATAAAATTTCCCTGTTTACTTACGGTTGAAAAGGATATCTATCAACCAAGACTGCCATCATATAAGAAAAAACTGGAGACTAAGGATCGGGAAGTTAAAGTGTTAAGTTTCAAAGACTTTGAGGATCAAAATGAAAAAAGATATGGCTTGAATGGATCGCCGACGCAGGTTGAAAGAATTTTTCCGCCAGCAGTAAACACAGATAAAGAGATCTGGAATGGCAGTGGCGCAGAATTAGCAGAACGGTTGACTGCTAAACTTAAAGAATTAAAATTTGCTTAATTTAAAAACTGAGTAAAATAGAGCGCTCAAAACCCGTTTTTATGGTGAGAGGTTTTTATATATAGGGGGAAAGAAAATGGGAAGATTAGTTGTAAATCAAGATAAAGTTAATGCAGCAAATATTGATGAGTTGGTAAAAATATGTCCCTTTGGCGCAATAGAAAACAATGGCGGAAAAATTGAAGTAAATGCAGCCTGTAAAATGTGCAAGCTTTGCGTAAAAAAAGGTCCCACCGGGGTCATGGAATTTGTGGAAGAGGAAGTTGAAGAAATAGATAAGAGCGCGTGGAATGGGGTGGCGGTTTACGTAGATCATGTAGACGGCGACATACACCCTGTTACCTTTGAACTTATAGGAAAAGCAAGAGAATTAGCTGATAAGGTAAAACATCCTGTATACGCAGTGTTTGTCGGGCATAATATTGCGGATAAAGCGAAAGAAATGCTGCATTATGGGGTGGATGAAGTTTTCGTATATGATCATGAAGAGCTGAAAGATTTTAGAATAGAACCGTATACAGCAGCTTTGGAAGCTTTTATAAATAAAGTTAAGCCTTCAACATTGCTGGTTGGCGCTACAACCATAGGAAGGTCCTTAGCACCGAGAATAGCAGCAAGATTTAAGACTGGGCTCACTGCAGACTGTACAGTGCTGGATATGAAAGATAACACCGACTTAGTACAAATAAGGCCGGCGTTCGGTGGCAATATAATGGCTCAAATAATAAATCCTAACAATCGGCCACAGCTTGCGACAGTAAGATATAAGGTAATGAACGCGCCGGCGAGAATGGCTGTAGCAGCAGGCAAGATAACGGTCTGTGAAATGGCTGCAGACAAATTAATTTCAGCGATAAATGTATTAAAGGTGACCGAAAAAGAAGTTGAAGCAAGCATTTCTGATGCTGAAGTAATCGTAGCGGTTGGCAGAGGGATAAAATCCGAAAAAGACTTAGCGATGGTAAAAGAGCTGGCAGATTTGATTGGTGCACAGTTAGCGGTAACTAGACCGTTGATTGAAGCCGGGTGGGCTGATGCCAAGCGTCAAATAGGATTAAGCGGCAGAACAGTAAAACCAAAATTAATCATCACTTGCGGAATATCTGGAGCTGTTCAATTTACAGCAGGAATGAATAATTCTGACTGCATAGTAGCTATCAATCAAGATTCACGGGCTTCTATCTTTAATGTTGCGCACTATGGCATCGTGGGAGATCTTTACGAAGTGCTTCCAAGATTAATCAGCAATATAAAGGAAGGAAAAGCAATTGCCTAATTGTGTTGTGCAGAACTGTCCGAAAAATTATAGCAATAACATAACAAGTTGGAGGTAAGTAAAATGGTAAGCAATTGTCAGCAAGAATATAAAAAATTAGACCAAAGCGATGTTGGCTTTTTAATAAAAGTGCTTGGTGCAGACAGGGTACATTTCGGTGAGGATATAAATGAGGACTATAGCCATGATGAATTAGGCGGAATAAGCAAAATGCCGGAAGCGGTAGTTGAAGTTTTAAGTACAGAAGAAGTGGCAAAGATAATGACTTATGCTTATGAAAATAACATTCCGGTAGTGGCAAGAGGATCGGGAACTGGACTTGTTGGAGCGTCGGTTCCGATTCATGGCGGCATAATGATTGATTTGACGAAAATGAATAACATACTTGAAATTGATGAAGAAAACTTGACTTTAACGGTAGAGCCCGGCGTTTTATTGATGGAGATAGGCAAGTTTGTCGAAGGGTATGATTTATTTTATCCACCAGATCCAGGCGAGAAGTCGGCTACAATAGGTGGAAATATTAACACCAATGCTGGTGGCATGCGAGCTGTAAAGTATGGCGTTACTAGGGATTATGTGCGGGGTCTAACTGTGGTGCTTCCTACAGGGAAGGTTATCGAGGTTGGCGGCAAGGTTGTTAAGAATAGCTCCGGCTACAGTATAAAAGATCTGATCTGCGGTTCGGAAGGAACTCTGGGGATAATAACCAAGGCGGTTTTAAAGTTGTTGCCGTTGCCGAAAAAGGCAATTAGTCTTTTAATTCCGTTCCCAAATCTGGAATTGGCGATAAACACAGTGCCTAAGATCATAAAGTCAAAATCTATACCGACAGCTATCGAGTTTATGCAAAGAGAAGTCATCATTGCGGCTGAAGAGTTTCTTGGTAAGAAATTCCCGGATAACTCATCGGATGCATACTTGCTGTTAACTTTCGATGGCAACAGCAAAGAGGATATAGAAAAAGCCTATGACCGAGTTGCTAAAATCTGTTTGGATGAAGGGGCCTTGGATGTTTACATTGTCGATACCGATGAACGAAAAGAAGCTGTATGGTCGGCAAGGGGAGCATTTTTAGAAGCTGTTAAAGCCACAACAACAGAAATGGATGAGTGTGATGTTGTTGTTCCCAGAAACAAGGTAGCAGAGTTTGTTAAATATACAGACGAATTGCAAAAACAGTTTAATATAAGAGTTAGAAGTTTTGGTCATGCCGGCGATGGAAATCTGCATGTGTATGTATTAAGAGATGATTTGGCACAAGAACAATGGCAAAAGAAATTAAGCGCCGTATTTGACTGTATGTATAAAAAGTCTGTTGAATTAAATGGGCTAGTATCAGGAGAACATGGAATAGGC
Organism: Bacillota bacterium; assembly: GCA_017889635.1. Lineage (GTDB taxonomy): Bacteria > Bacillota > Negativicutes > Sporomusales > CTSoil-080 > CTSoil-080. Next base: position 27,689 of record JAGGAC010000055.1, read on the forward strand.
TATGCTAAGAAGTCTTATTTGTTTGAGCAGCTTAGTAATGACTCCATAGAGCTGATGCGAAATATTAAAGCAGCTTTTGATCCAAAGAATATTTTAAATCCAGGCAAGGTCTGTCAGTGATATAAAATGAGCACGAGAAAACGGCAATTGGGGGTTCAGGGCTGAAACTGTGATTTCAGGCAGGCGAAATGCATTCGGAAATTGAATAATAATAAGATCTAGCGCGAGCTATAATCAGTATATTATGCTCATCATTAAGAAGGTGTTGGTTAGCTATGGAGTTTATGCCGGTTGTTTCGACTAAGCTTTACAAGCAAGTCATCGAGCAAATTAAGCGAATGATCTTTAATAAGACCTTAAAGAAGGGTGATAAGCTGCCTCCTGAAAGAGATATGGCAGTAATGTTTGGTGTCAGCCGGACAGCTATACGTGAAGCCATGCGCTCTTTGGAAATGGTGGGTCTTACTGAAAGTCGCCAAGGCGAGGGGAACTTTATTGTTTCTTCTTTTTCCGAAAATAAGATTTTTGAGCCGCTTTCCCTGATTTTCATGTTGGAAGATAATGCCGTTGAGTTAATTAATGTCCGGTCGATGCTGGAAATAGAATGTGCTGGTCTGGCGGCAAAGGCCATTACTCCGCAAGAACTTGAGGAGCTTTATGGTTATAAACAGTTGTTGATAGGGGAATATGAGGGTTTAGCAACAGATGAGGCGGATTACATGTATCATTCCCTTATTGCCAAGGCTAGTCATAATACTTTGCTGTATCAAATGTATTCTTCTATTCATGAGGTTGTTTGTAACCATATTGTGAATATGCGGCAAATGATTCTCCAAGATTCCAATAATGCAGCAATACTAGCCGAGCAGCATAGCCAGGTTTATGAAGCTATTGCTAAGCATGAATGTGACCAAGCACGGCAGACTATGCGTATTCACATGAATTATATTTATGATCAGCTTTGTTTAAAACTTAAGGGATGATATTAATTATCCGGGGACATACAATAAGCGTTGCGCTTAAAAAGTATAGAGGTGATAAAAATGTGGGAAGTGATTACTAGCCCATATGGCATGTTCATGTCAGCACTGTTGGCATTTATTCCGCTATTATGGCTGCTGATTAGTTTAGGTGTTTTAAAAATGGCTGCTTATAAAGCCTGTATCATTGCGCTTGTCCTAAGTTTCGTTATTGCTATAGCAGGATGGGGAATGCCGCTTATTTTATCAATAAAGGCTGCGGTTGAAGGGATAGTTTTGGCTTTGTGGCCTATTATTTGGGTAATACTTGCGGCAATTTTTACTTACAATGTGACATTGAAGACAGGGGCCATGGAAACTATCAAAGGCTATATGGGAAGCTTTTCCGGAGATCGCCGTGTTCAGGCGCTGCTTATCGCCTGGGGGTTTGGGGGATTTTTGGAAGCTGCTGCTGGGTTTGGCACAGCGGTTGCTATTCCGGCTTCTATTCTCATTGGCCTAGGGTTTAATCCTTTTTTTGCTGCAGTCATTTGTTTGATTGCCAATACAGTTCCAGTCGCTTTTGGCGCTGTTGGAATTCCGATTACAACTTTAGCGAAGGTCGCTGATTTGGATGTCATGAGATTAACATTTGACACCGCTTTGCAGTTAACACCATTTGTTATTGTTGTTCCGTTGGCTTTAGTATTGATTATGACCAAAAGCTTATCCGGTCTGAAGGGTGTAGTTATAACTTCGCTTGTTGCTGGCCTTGGTTTTGCTATTCCGCAGCTTTATGTTGCAAAATACATTGGGCCTGAGTTAACAGCTATTGTTGGCTCAATCGTATCGATGCTTTGTATTGCTGTTTGGGTTAAGCTTTCGCCGCCGAAGGAAGAATGGAAGTTTTCTTTTGAAGATAAAAACGTTGTTCGCGAGAAAAAATCTGCTACATCGTTAAAAGAACAGGTAATTGCCTGGTCGCCTTATGCGTTGCTGTTTATTTTGATTTTGGGAACAAGCAAGTTCTTTCCGGATATTAACGCAACATTAGGTAGCGTTAAAAGTATTCTTTTCATTTACAATGGCCCTGACGGTAAGCCTATGGGTATTGATTGGCTGGTAACCCCTGGTACTTTAATAATGATTGCAGCTGTTATTGGGGGATTGCTGCAAGGCGCATCAGTTACGGCCCTTATTGAAACGTTCGGCAAAACTGTTAAGCAACTCCAGAAAACCATTATTACCATTATGGCTATTGTTAGTATGGCGAAAATAATGGGTTACAGTGGAATGATTGCAGCTATCGCGATAGCTGTGGCAAAGGTGACAGGCAAGTTCTATCCGGTAATTGCACCGGCTATTGGTGCATTGGGAACCTTTGTAACAGGAAGCGACACCAGTGCTAATGTTCTTTTTGGCGGACTGCAGAAGAAAACGGCTCTCGCTATTGGGGCAGATCCTTCATGGATAACGGCTTCGAACACAACAGGTGCAACGGCAGGCAAAATGATTTCGCCGCAAAGTATTGCTGTAGCTTGTTCGGCAACGGGGCAGGAAGGGCAGGAAGGTTCGATACTGGCAGTAACAATCAAATATTGTATTGTCTATGTTATTCTTGTTGGTATCATGATTTATGCTTTTTCTTATTAACGTTATGTGACAGTATATACCAATTCGCTTTTTAGGTACACCTTGTTGGTCTGCTGTTACTCAAAAATGCTAAATAGTTAAAAATTGATGTCCGGAACAATAATGTTCCGGACATCAATTTTTTGTAAAGAACCACCAGAGAGTGAGAGGTGAAGAACTTTAGCTGGCTTAGCCTTGAAAGAGAAAATCTAGCAAAATGCAATCTGCCTTGGATCGGTTTTAGTTTTTGCACCTGAGACCGCATTAGCGTTTACCGATAAAAAGCGTCCCAACGTTGCCACCTTTAATGATTTCATACAGTGCAGACGGATTTTTGCCGTTAGTAATGATAGTGTCAATTCCCTGTGCGGTTGCCAGCTTTGCTGCCTGCAGTTTTGTTTTCATACCGCCTGTACCGCGTCGAGAACCAGCTCCGCCGGCTAAAGATTGTACGCCTTCGTCTATTGTCGTAATGCGCTCGATCAATTTTGCATTAGGATGAAGGCGAGGATCACTGTCGTATAAACCGTCAATATCGGACAGAATGATAAGTTTTTGCGCCTTGCATAATACGGCGACAACTGCGGAGAGCATATCGTTATCACCAAATAATTTGTCTTCCGACTCAATTTCGGTATAGCTAACCGAATCGTTTTCATTCACAATCGGGATAATACCCATTTCGAGCAATGCATCAAAAGTATTTGTTAGATTTTCCTTCTTTTCCTCAATTTCCATATCCTCGGCGTTCAACAAAATTTGTGCGATAGTCTTGTCGTAGTCATTGAAAAATTTGTCATATAAGTACATAATGCTGCATTGTCCCACCGCAGCAGCGGCCTGCTTCAAACGCATACTCGTTGGTCGTGTTTTCATTTGCAGCTTATTTGCGCCAACGGCAATTGCGCCGGACGACACCAAAATTATTTCATGCCCCAAGTTCTGAATATCGGACAGTATGCAGGCAATGCGGTCAAAGGAACGCAAATTACTTTTCCCTATATCATTTGTCAAGGTAGAAGTCCCAACCTTGACAACAATTCTGTTTTGATACAAACTCAATTTATTCACCTTCTCTTGCTATACTTGAATAACCGTGGGGGTGTGCGCTGAGAACGTCTGAGGATCATGGACGATTTGCGATGGTTCACTTCTTCTGATTTGAAATCTTTGTGCTTGTAGTGTATCATACTCATGTGGATTACAAAAACGAATATTTTACATGATAAAGATGACAAAAACGGATGGTGAAAGGGCAAGTATAGTATGGATATGAACATTCAAAAATTCATGGCTTTTGTCAAGACTGTCGAATATGGCAGCTTTACAAGAGCTGCAGAGGTATTGAACTATTCCCAATCCGGAATTAGTCGCATGATTAACGATTTGGAAAAGGAATGGAGCGTGTCGCTGCTTGAGCGTGGGCGCGCCGGTGTGCGCCTTACTTCCGACGGATTAAAACTGTTGCCGTTTGCTCAAAGCGTATGTAACGAATATCAGAAATTGCAGGCGCAGGTGGACGAACTGAACGGCTTGCAATCGGGGTTACTTCGGATTGGTATATTTTCCAGCGTAGCGACCCATTGGCTTCCGAATATTATTAAAGAGTTCCAAAAGGACTACCCCAATATTGATTACGAGCTTTTGTTGGGCGACTATATGGAAATTGAAAACTGGATTTTGGAGGGGCGCGTGGATTGTGGTTTTCTCCGGCTTCCTACATACCCGGAGTTTGAAACGATATTTTTAGAGCAGGATAAGCTGCTTGCTGTTTTGCCGCAAGATCATCCAATGGCTAACTGTGAACACTTTCCTGTAAAGGCGCTATGTGATTATCCTTTCATGCTATTAGAAAAAGGCGCAAAGAATGAAATATCCGAGATTTTTGAGAAGTGCAGTGTTGAACCCAAAGTGCATTTTACGACATGGGATGATTATGCCATCATGTCAATGGTCGAAAGTGGATTGGGAATCAGTATTCTGCCAGAACTTATTTTGCAACGTATTCCATATCGAGTTGTAATAAAGGAATTGGATATACCAGCGTACCGTAAAATTGGGCTTGCAATGAAAGATAAAAAATCTGCATCGCTGGCAGTTAAAAGATTTTTGGATTATCTGCCATATAGAAACAAACCTGAGAAAGAAAGTGTGTAACATCAAAGGTTCGGCAGGTTTTTATAAAATTGATCTTGCCTATGGGCAGGATATTGAATAGTGTAAGAGGTTATAAAAGTGCTCCAGCCCGTGATATATGGGTTGGAGCACTTTAGTAATTTGGCAATTCACTTTTAAAAACGATTTGAATATCATATTTTATCCGATGAATTAGCCGTTCTAATACTCCATCCTCTACAGGCTGGAGTAAAGAACAGTTAATTCGACTAAAATTCAGATGTGGTTAAAACCCCACCTGAATTAAGTCTCATTTATAAATATTTCTGTTCTTGTTTAGTTGTGTATTGGTACCATGATCTTGGGGGTAATTATGAAAAAACTTATTATCAATTTTGCACCAACTGGAATGGTTCCTACCAAAGAAATGACTCCTTACGTACCCATCAGTACACAAGAAATTGTAGATAATGTTGTCCAATGTGAAAAAATGGGAGTATCGATGGTACATTTGCATGCTAGGGATACTGATGGATTACCTACATATAAAAAAGAAGTTTACAGTGATATTATTTTGGGAATTCGGGAAAAGTGTCCAGACATTGTAATTACTGTTTCAACAAGTGGACGGAATTATTCTGAGTTTGACAAACGCTCGGAAGTGCTAACCATTGAAGGCGATGCCAAGCCGGATATGGCCAGTCTGACTTTAAGTTCACTTAACTTTGCTTATACGGTGAGTGTTAATAGTCCGCAGACTATTATTGCATTGGCAAGAATGATGAAGGAAAGAGGAATCAAGGCGGAATTGGAAGTTTTCGATTTGGGAATGGTCAACTTTGCTAAGTATTTGATTAATAAAGGGCTGGTAACCCCCCCTTTTTATTTCAATATTATTCTTGGCAATGTTGCAAGTGCTCAAGCGACTTTACTTCATGCTGGATTGATCATTGCGGATCTGCCAAGTAATTCATATTATTCGTTAACAGGTATCGGCATCAATCAAAAATTGATGAATGCGCTTGCGGTTGTTTCGGCAGATGGTGTTCGTGTCGGCCTTGAGGATAATATCTGGGCTGACGAATGCCTACAAAGGTTCGCTACTAACCAGTCAAATGTTGAATTTGTTACCGGGCTGGCAAAGGTATTGGAGCGTCCAATTGCCACTTCCTGCGATGTTAGAATGATGCTGCAACTTGATGGTAAGTAAGAAGCTGAAGGTTTTGTTATCTTAATGGAGGTAGATTACATTGACGCTGTCCAAAAATAGTGAGGAGTACATAAAGCAAATTCCTATTTATAGACCAACGCTCAGCGGAAATGAAAAGGAATATATTATCAGGTGCATTGATTCTACTTGGATATCTTCAAAGGGCGGATTTACCTTAGAGTTTGAACAGAAGTTTGCTGAATATATTGGAACCCGCTATGCAACCACTGTTTCGAGTGGCACTGCAGCCTTGCATTTAGCCTTGCTGGCTCTTGGGGCAGGTCCAGGAAGTGAGGTCATTGTGCCGACGTTGACTTTTGTTGCATCCGCTAATGCTATTGCCTATACTGGCGCTACACCGATATTTGCGGATTCGCTTGAAAGTACGTGGCAAATTGATCCAGACGATATCCGGCGCAAAATCACCCCTAAAACATGCGGGATTATAGCTGTTCACTTGTATGGACATCCCTGCGATATGGATGCGTTGACTGCTATTACAAAAGAGTTTGGGATATTTATGATCGAAGATTGTGCCGAAGCTATCGGTTCCCGGTACAAAAAATCTCACGTAGGTAACTTTGGTGAAATTGCGGCTTTCAGCTTTTATGGAAATAAAACTATCACTACCGGAGAGGGCGGAATTATTGCTACTAACAATAAGACCTTATATGATCGTGCAGTGCATTTAAAAGGGCAAGGATTGTCCCCGCACCGGCAGTATTGGCATGACGTAATAGGCTATAATTATCGGATGACCAATCTATGTGCAGCCATTGGCCTGGCTCAATTAGAACAGGTTGATGCGTTTGTCAGCAAAAAACGTCAGATTGCGAGTTGGTATCGTAATGAATTAAAAGACTTGCCGCTTCGTTTTCACGATGAAATCGGCGATGTGGTTAATTCATACTGGATGTGTTCTGTGCTTGTGTCAGATGCTTTGTTGAGAGAAAAATTGCGCGACTATTTAGCAGGGCTTGGTATTGAAACTAGGCCGGTCTTTTATCCCATACACACGATGCCGATATACTCGCAAAATTATCAGCATCATAGTGTAGCGGAAGATATCAGTTTACGGGGCATAAATTTGCCTAGCTGGCCTGGGCTAACAGCCGAGGATGTGAATTTTATCTGTAATTCTATTCGCGAGTTTCTGAACAAACATTAGAGGAAATGACATGAATTTGAAAATTCTATCTAAGGAAGAATGGCTTTATTGGTGGAGGCAATTACCGGCGTGCTGCCGTGAAGTATATTGGCATCCTGCCTATTACGATACTGCCTCGCGCTGGGAGAAGGGGCATGCCGAATGCATCTACATCGACAAAGGGGATGCATGGATGATTTATCCCTATCTGCGTCATCCGATTGTTGGATATCAATTGCCGGGTGCAGCATTTTATTATGATATTCAGACTGCTTACGGATATGGTGGAGCGTTATTCATTGGCGAATGGGATGACAAAGATAAGATAACAGCATATACAGTGATTGCAGATTATTTTAGAGAGACTAATGCAGTCGCTGAACTTGTCCGTTGTCATACCGAATGGATAGATCCGGCTGTTATGGTGAAAGCGGGGTATTCGACTATAAAAGTCCGGACAAACGTGGAAACAGAGCTTATTGGCAAGCTGCCAGAAGAAATTCTTAGCAGTTGGGAAAAAGAAGTGCAGAGAAATATTCGGAAAGCGAAAGAAGCGGATTTAGATCATATGTTAATCCACGGAACTGGCCGTGTGAATGATTTTGCAGTGCTTTATAATATGGCAGCTGAAAGGCTGCACATGACCCCATATTATCAGTTTAATGAGGCATATTTTCGCTCACTTATGGCTGTTGATAATAAACAAGTAGGACAGGTACTTTGCTCCATGTCCAGCTCTCATTCCGGCCTGATAGCCAGCCATGTTGTTTTCTTAGGTGAAAAATTGGCCTTCCTCCATCTAGCCGCAGTAGATTCAGCCTTTCGCTCTGTTCATGCCGATGCGTTTATGATGTGGGCTGATGTATATTATGCATCTATGATGGGGTGTGAGCGTATTTGCTGGGGAGGGGGAATGTCGATTAATCCTGACGACAGTCTGTTCAAATTCAAGGCGAAATTTGGTCAAAGATATGTGCCTGTATATATTGGATGCCGAATTATCGACAAGAAAATTTATGAACAGCTCTGTGCCGAGTGGAACAGACGCAACGCTCAGAAGCTGCATACAACCAATAAATTTTTACGCTATCGGTACTAGACTTCAAACAATGTAAAGAGAAGTGAAGGAGACGGATTATGAGCGGCAAAGAGAAACTGATCGTGGTTTTCGGCTGTGGCGGTCATAGCCATAATATTGCGGACATTATTCTTTATAATGAACCGGACAGTCGCATACTTTTTGTCGACGACAATGCTCAGGAAGGTGAAACGAAACTTGGATTTAGCGTGGTGAAAACAATTCCGGAAGAGGAGTATAAGTGCATAATAGCTATAGGCAGTAATATGAAAAGAAAACAAAAATTTGAACAGATCGATAAGGCAAGATTAACCTCGGTTTTATCCCAGAGAGCTCATATAGGGCGTTACGCTAAGATTGGTAAAGGTTCTTATGTTGGGCACTTAGCAATAGTTGGTGCAGAAGCTGTAATTGGTGAGAATACCTTTATTAGTTATGCCAGTGTGGTCGGGCACGAAACGCAAATAGGCTGTCATTCCTTTGTTGGACCAAACGCTACTATAATGGGTAAAGTAAAAGTTGATGATCTTGTTTTTATCGGTGGCGGAGTAACCATAATTAATGGAGTAGCAATATGTTCTAACTCAATTATTGGTGCCGGTGCTACTGTGGTGGGGAATATTCTAGAGCCCGGTACGTATGTTGGATCGCCGGCCCGGAGGATAAAATGAGAATTGCGCTGCTGGGTGACCGTTTTTCACAATGGGGTGGTGGCAGAGATTTTTTACTGTCATGTGCAAACGCTTTAAATATAATAAATCAGACTGAGCCACTTCAAATATATCTTCTGTTACCGCGAAAAGGCATTCTTCTGGAAGAAACAGAGATTGAACACTTCCGTGACTGGTTTCGTAATATTTCTAGAAACATTCAGGGCATCCCTTATGATAACTCACAGCAAGGACTTATTGACAGTCTACATATCATTAATGCGGATGTAGTTTTTCCAGTAATGGAGTCATTGGGTAAAGATTTTCCGGTTCCCTGGATAGGATATTGGTATGACTTTCAGCACAAGTATTATCCAGAGTATTTTTCTGCAGACGAGTATCGCCTAAGAGACTGGGAGATTACTCGTTTGTTGTCGGAGGCTAAGGCTATCTTAGTGGCTGCGCGGACAGTAAAGGAAGATGCTTTAAAATTTTTTCCCGAAGCATCCTGCCAAATTTTTGTTTTGCCGCCTGCTCCTGGTCCGATTATCGGGTACCTGGGAGAAGAACAAGACGTTCATAAAAAATACTCTATTCCGGAAAAATACTTTCTGATTTCAAATCAATTTTGGGTACACAAATCTCATATAACCGCATTTGAGGCCTTATCTATTCTGAAACAAAAAACAGATGTTAATATTTCAATAGTTTGCACCGGGAAGACCTTTGATCCTCGCTTTCCTACTTATTTTAGTGAATTGGAAGAAAAAATAAAAAGCATGGGAATTAAAGACCGGGTTTATATATTAGGCCATATTCCCAAACAAGACCAAATACAAATCATGTATGACGCTATAGCCGTACTTCAGCCTTCTTTATTTGAAGGAACTCCTGGTGGCGGATCTGTACGAGAAGCGGTTTCTCTCGGAATTCCGTCAATCATTTCTGATATTCCGGTAAATAAGGAACTCACTGATAAGGAAGTGATATTTTTCCGAACTGGTTCTGTCGAAGATTTGGCGGAAAAAATGGTTCGAGTAATTCCACGAGCATTGATAACCCCTCCTGAGACAACTATTTTGGAAGCAAAGGCCAAAGCAAGAGCTCAGGTTCGTGGAGAGAAGTTGCTGGAAGTCATTTCATATGTGAAAATGTCGAGAAGATAAATGAGAAGGTCAGAAAATATCTCAAACCAGCGAACGATTCGTTGTATGGCGGATAAATGAAATATACATTAATAATTATCAATTAGTTTACTACCCAAGTTGAATAAAGGTTCAGAGATACAAGTGAAAGAACAGTGATCTGTTTGATATTTTGGTAAATGTAAGGGTATTTTTGAATTGGTGAGGTTTTTGTACCAAAGCCTAGATTATAGTGCTATGGTTCGCTGGATCAAATATGTTTATGTTGCATATTTTTCGTTTAAGTTCACACTATAAGATTATCATGAGCGAGAGATAGGTTCCTATTCATCTAGAATACTATCGGTCAAGCTTAAAACCGATATGGGGTCACACACTTTACCAGTATTTCCAAGTCTAAACGAAAGAATGTAATCATTGTGCTAAACGAAAAACTAATAGCTATTTTGTCTCACCCTGTTGATGGAGCAGTTTCTATTGTGACTAATGGAGTTGATGGTCCTCATTTAGTTAATACCTGGAATAGCTATATTGAGGTAACTCCTGATGACAAGCTCCTGATTCCCGCCTATGGCTTTCTAAGGACTGAGAAAAATATTACTGCCAACACCGAGGTTACTCTCTCAATTGCCAATAGAGAAGTTGAAGGCTATAGAGCGAAAGGAACAGGTGTTATCGTTGAGGGAAGCGCTCGTTTTATAAAAGCGGGCGAAGATTTTGACCGTATGAAGAAAAAATTCGATTGGGCTCGAGCCGTCATGGAGGTAAGAGTGACGGATGCAAGGCAAACGCTCTAGCTAATTGAATAATAAACCATTTAAAGGCAACAAAAGAGGCCTCATTCCTTGTGTTCGCAAGGGTTGAGGCCTCTTTTTAGCGTTATAGTGCAAAAAATAAAGCCACTCGGTAGCGGTGGTTGCTCAAAAGGCCCGTGCAGTGGTCGCGAAATTTAGTGTGGGCGGTTATGTTTCGTTATGGCCTAAGAGAAGGGAGCAAAGTCGCTGTGGCTCCGTTGATTACTGATTTGCCAATTGTTGCGATATCTGTCGGCGTGTCGTATCTATGCTTTTGGCTTTAAAGCCTCTTTTTGGGCCCATATCGCTCCTAGGGGGGCGCTTTTGTATGTTATTTGGGATATGAGAACATTCGTTTTCGAGCTGGAACAGAAGATTTTAAAGCGGCTGAGTCTGGTTCGGTTTGGAAGACGGCCATAGTGAATGCGCTGAGTCCTCATCCTTATCTTTTTTGGTTTGTTATAGGCGCTCCAATAATTATGAATGCCTATGCGATGGATGGTATGGCTGCGGTGATTTTTGTAGCGAGTTTTTATGTTTGCCTTTCGGGGGCAAAAATTATATTGGCTATTGCGGTTAATCGTTCAAGGGGATTTTTGCAAGGACAGATCTATGTAGGTGTTATAAGAGTTCTTGGAGCAGTTTTAATTCTTTTTGCATTGAGGTTGTTTTGGGACGGTTTACAACTAATAGAAGGCTAGCCTGCTTTTTTAGGCTTCACATCAGAAATACTAGGACTTCCGAAAATCATGAAAGGGTGGACGAACGATGAGAAGATGATGCTTGCTTGTTGTAATGATGGTACTCGACCGGTTATTTTCAAAATTGAGCATCTAGAGGAGGGGAACAAAGCATGAACGAAGTATTGAAAGCTATGGAAGAAAGAAGAAGTGTCCGTAAGTATAAAACGGACATGGTACCGAAGGATATTATTGAGCAGATTATTGATGCTGGTCTTTATGCAGCCAATGGTATGGGGCAGAAGCCAATTATCGTCGCGGTAACCAATAAAGAACTTCGTGACAAGCTGTCAAAGATGAACGCAGCGGTGGAAGGATGGAATGTTGATCTATTTTATGGAGCATCTGTTGTCTTGATTGTCCTTGCTTCGAAGGACTGGATAAACTGTGTTTATGACGGCAGCCTTGTGTTGGGTAACCTGATGCTTGTTGCACATTGCCTGGGAACCGGCAGCTGCTGGATTCACCGAGCAAAGCAGGAGTTTGATAGTCATGAAGGGGAAGGAAATTCTAAAAGAACTTGGCGTCATGGGCGAATATGAGGGGATTGGACACTGTATTTTGGGATATCCGGATGGGCCGGTTCAAAAGGAGATGCCGAGAAAAGACGGCAGTGTTTTTTGGGCAGAATAAATTGAGTTTTATCAGAAATCATCGGTGGGATTGTGAACTGTATTATTGGTGAATGCAAAAATGGTCTCAGGCCTTGTTGAATCAGGGGCTGTGACCGTTTTTTTATTTATTGCTGATAATTTCTTGTGGTTTTTTATAATCTATCTTTTGGAGCAGACCTTTCTAAAGCCGTTGTTAGAAAATCAATATATACGATAAGCTCTTCTGGCAAAAATACATCGTTTCGTTTTACAAAGCCAATTTGGATCAGATTACCATCTTCTAAGGGGATGGCAATAATATTAGGGTTCATATAATTGTTCACGATGCAGCCAGTTCCTATATTATAGCCATCTGTATTTGCAAGAAGATTATTCATGGCAGCTCGGTCCTTTAAAAAGACTATCCTTTCAATATTTTCTATGTTGATAACTTCTTCGGCAAAATGGAGCAATACATCGTCCTGCTGGTAGGTAAGATACGGATAGTTTTCTAATTGTTCTAAAGTAATCGATTTGAGATTCGCTAGAGGATGCTCTTTTCGAAGAAAGACATGTTGCCTCAGTGAAGCGAGAGGAGTAAATATTAGCGATTTTGAGGTGAAGTAGCGCTCAAAAAGATTCTTGTTTAAATCGGTAAGCGATAAAATTCCAAGAATACTTTTACTCGCATACACGTCATCAATTACATCAGTTGTTTTACCTTCTCGAATTGTCAGTTCATATTTTAGCTCGGCGAAATAAATCATTAGCTTTGCAACAGCTTCAATAGCAAAGCTATAATGCTGAGAAGAAATAGAGAATTTTGTTAAATCCGCCGCTTTTTGCTTATTGAAATGATAGACAACTGATTCTGCTTTTTCAAGAAGCATTTTAGCGTAGAATAATAATTCCAGGCCATCTTTTGTAAAGACAACACCTTTGTTTGTTCTATCCAAAATAGTAATCCCTAACTCATTTTCCATTTCGTGGACTGCTTTGCTGATGCTTGGCTGGGTGACATAAAGGGCAGAGGCAGCTTTGCTAATGGAATTATGTTTGGCAATCTCTACGATATACCGAAATTGTTGAAGCGTCATGTATGCACCTTTCCTTAATTTATTCGGTCGAGCGTTTTGCCATAACCTCATTCTATAGCAAGCGCATACTAAGGTCAATTTTACGTTTCGCCAGGCGGGGGTTAAAATATAGAAGAGTAAAGTAGTTCTGAAAGGTAGTGAAAAGGATGATTAGGGAAGCAACTGAAAAAGATTTAATGGATATATTAGAGATTTATAATGATGCTATTTTGAATACAACAGCGGTCTATGATTATAAGGCTCATACTCTTTATGATAGAACACAATGGTATGAAAAAAAGAAGCAAGATGGATATCCAGTGCTAGTGTTTGAAAAAAGTGAAAAAGCTGTTGCGTTTGCTACATTTGGCCCATTTAGAGCATGGCCGGCATATAAATATACGATAGAACATTCCGTGTATGTTCATAAGGATTATAGGAATCAGGGGATTGCAACAAAATTAATGCAGGAAATAATAAAAATTGCTAATGCAAGAGAATATGCAATACTTGTTGCTGGAATTGACGCAGCAAATGAAGATAGTATAAAAATGCATGAGAAATTAGGATTTAAATTTTCGGGTGTAATTAAAAAAGCAGGATATAAATTTAATGAATGGCTAGACCTTGCGTTTTATCAACTGGATTTGGAAGGACCAAAGATACCCTCGGAAGAGTCGATTCATGATAGTCGAAAAGCATCAGGATAGCCTCGCAATATATAAGCTGCGCAATAACATCCCGCTGACGCTTGTAGACTATAAAAATCTGGAGCATATATTTATTGATGAGCTTGGCAATAAAACCGACTATGAACGGGAATTCGGCGATACCCCGTTTGGCCTCTTAGTGCGGAAGATCGGCAAGCTGGAATATGAGGCCGCGATGAAGGTGTTTTCAGAATTCATCAATGACCAATCGTTAACCCAGACGCAAATTGTCTTTGTAAAAAAGATTGTCGACTATATTGTGCAGAACGGCTATGTCGAGAATATGGCTGAACTGATGAAGCCGCCGTTTGATAAGCCGGTCAGCTTTATGAAAGTGTTTGATAAAACCAGTCAGCAGCGGATTATGGAACTGGTGACTGAGGTTAAGCAAAATGCCGTGCGGGTTGTGGGGTAGAATGAGGAAATAGAGGCGGCTAAACATGTATAAGATATTGGATGAAAAAGGCATCATTTATAATGAATACCAGTATGCTAGCGAAGCTGAATATGAAAAAATGGTTGTTTCCAATGCCGATATAATATTTGGTGCCGAAGGCCTTTATTTTGATATCAAAAGGAAAATTGGCAAATCTAAAGAAGGGGCGGCGATTCCGGACGGCTATTACTTGGATTTGAAATTTCATGACGAACCGGTTTTGTATTTTGTGGAAATAGAATTAAGTGATCATAGTGTCTATGGCCATATCGGCGAGCAGGTGCTGCGGTTTGCTATTTCTTCTGAAATGAGTAAGCATAAAATTAAAACCATTTTAATTTATGAAATTAATCAAGATCCGGTTAAAAATAAAAAGATTAATGATTTTCTTAGGGCATCGTCAAAGTATAATAATGTCAACGAATTGCTAGATCGCCTGATTTTTGATAAAGATGTTGCTGTGATTATTGTTATCAATGAAACAAGTGAACAGCTGACACGCGTGCTTTCGAAGATTAAAATATCAGCAGATATCATTGAGGCGCAGAGCTTCATTGCTAATGATAAAATATTGCATCGCTTTACCCCGTTTCAAGATGATGTACTGGAGGCGGCGTTGCCGTCTACCGATCTAGACGAGTTGGATACAATAGTAGTTCCGGCCCAGGAAGAAGGTTTCAAGGAAGCTTTTATTGGGGAAAAATGCTGGTATTCAATTAGAATTTCGGCATCGATGATAAACAAGATTAAATATATTGCTGCTTATCAGGTCGCGCCGGTATCGGCAATAACATATGCAGCAGAAGTAGCGCGGATAGAAAAATACAAAGATACTGGCAAATATATATTGTATTTTAAAAGTCAGGCTAAACAAATCCAAAAGGTATCGCTGTCCGGACAGGCAAAAGCGAAAGCGCCGCAGTCACCCAGGTATACTTCGTATGCGAAACTATTGGCGGCAAATACCTTGGATGATTTATGGGGATAAGCATAGTACATACATTACGGACTAAATTTCCAAGTGGTTGCTCCGATGTAAAAGTATTTTGGATATTGTTGCAAGGAATATTAATGTCATTTTGAGAGATAATAATCAGCGTAAGGGATCTGTAATGGTTGAGCCAAGATTGGTATCGGGTTTCGGAAACGGAGCTCGGTATTAGTCGGTCAAA
>JAGGAC010000056.1 GCA_017889635.1 Bacillota bacterium
AAGAATTACTTTTGTTTCGGTTGCTCTTTTTCAAGTGCAACCCGCACATCTGGCTTTTATTTACCTACATTGTTTAGTTTTCAAAGAACACTTTTCGTTCGCGCCCCGTTTGAGGCGACTTGTATATGTTAACATAACCTTGCGGTGTTGTCAACATCTTTTTTTGTTTCTGTCTTGCGTTTGCCGCTTGTTTTTAAAGAAGCAGCTTATTTATATTAACACAACCAATTTGTTGTGTCAATATATTTTTGTTGTTTTCCTTTGCTGATAATAACTCAGCAGGAACGCAAGAAATATAGTACCATAATAATTATCTCTAGTCAAGGGCAGCGCCTACATTTTTAGAAGATAAATCAGATATGCGCCGCTTATCCACATAATTATCGCTGAAAACCGATTAAGTAGCCCCAGAATATATCCCGATCTGTCTAACGTTCTCACTATTCTTCCCATACTGGCGAGTAATGTAAACCAGCACCAAGAAACCAATATGCAGGCTGTCATAAAGGCTATTTTCTGCTCACCGCCATATGATAGCGAACTGGTACCAATAACACCAATAGTATCTAAAATAGCATGAGGATTAAGGATAGACACCGACAATGCAAACAGTACTTGTCTCCAGAGCGACCAATCCTTTGCTTCATTCTGTTTAAGCCGTATGTAATCACTATTCTTCCACGTAAGCCACCCCATATAGCTGATAAATACTATCCCCACGATCAAAAGTGCCACCTTAAGCCAAGCATAACTTAATACCACCAAGGAAACTCCCTGAACGGCAACTACAATTAGAACAGTATCCGAAATCGCCGCCGCAATAACCGCCGGAAATACTCGCAGCCATGTTGATTGATAAGCCCCTTGAGAAAAAATAAACACATTTTGTACCCCTAGCGGCAAAATAAGTCCAAGCGCCAAAATAAACCCATGCATAAATGCGACAAGCATTTAATCAACTCCTGTCTTTACAAAACTAATCGGCAGACTATTAATAGTCTGCCGATTAACCCTAATCCCGTTGCGGTCGCATATGAGGAAACAAAATAACATCCCGAATCGAATAATTGTCAGTCATCAGCATAACCATACGATCAATGCCGATCCCCAGTCCGCCAGTAGGCGGCAGTCCATGTTCCAAGGCAATTACATAATCCTCATCCATCATATGCGCTTCATCATCACCTGATTCACGATCAGCAACCTGAGCAAGGAACCGTTCCTTCTGATCAATAGGATCATTCAATTCCGAAAAACCATTTCCCATTTCCCGACCGTAAATAAAAAACTCAAATCGGTCAGTAATGTCAGGGTTTTCTTTATTGCGCTTAGCTAACGGTGATATCTCCGTTGGATGACCAATAATAAATGTCGGCTGAATCAACTTCTCTTCAGCTACTTCTTCAAATATATTACTTAATATTTTACCTATGCCATCTTTCTTATCATACTTAACTTCCAGGCTATCAGCAATAGCCCGTGCTTCTTCAACACTTTTTGCTGCAAATTCAACGCCGGAGAACTTCTTAACAGCTTCAGTCATCGTCATCCGCGTCCAAGGAGGTGTTAAGTCGATTTCCTGTCCTTGATAAGTAATCTTAGTTGTGCCAAGCACATCTAAGGCAACTGCAACATAGATTTCTTCCGTCAATTGCATGATATCCTGATAATCGGCATAAGCCTGATATAGCTCAACCATAGTAAACTCTGGATTATGCTTAATTGAAATTCCTTCATTCCGGAAATTACGGTTAAGTTCATATACCTTTTCAAAACCGCCGACAATAAGTCGCTTCAAGTAAAGTTCCGGAGCAATACGCATATACAAATTCATATCCAACGCATTGTGGTGAGTAATGAACGGTCGCGCCGCTGCTCCCCCGGCTATCGGTTGCATCATCGGCGTCTCTACTTCTAAAAAACCTTTATTGTCAAGATTCCGCCGAATAGACTGGATAATTCGACTCCTGGCAATAAACGTATCACGCACTTCAGGATTTACAATCAAATCAAGATAGCGCTGACGATAGCGTGTTTCAACATCCTTTAGACCATGCCATTTGTCAGGAAGCGGGCGTAGCGACTTTGCCAGTATTTCAAGCCCAGTTACTTTAACACTAATTTCGCCGCGGTTAGTGCGAAAAACCTCACCTTCCACCCCAACAATATCACCAATATCAATAAGACCAAATTCTTCGTACCCATCCGCGCCCAAGACGTCTTGGCGAAAATACAGCTGAATTCTACCGGACATGTCCATTATATGGGCGAAACTCGCTTTCCCATGACCTCGTACAGCCATAATTCTTCCGGCAAGGCGAACAGATTTACCCTCAAGTTGTTCAAACTCTTCTAATACTTGAGCCGCTCGATGCGTAAAATTATATTTGCGACCAAAAGGCTCAATTCCTCGCGCCTCTATTGCCGCCATTTTTTCTCTGCGAACCCGCATTAATTCATTCATTTCCTCGCCGGTTATCTCGGTTTGGTCATGATTCTCCGTCATAATTAGTTACGCCCCCATACAACACCCAAAACTAGATGCCCTTAATATCCTTAATCTCATACTTCAATGTCCCTGCAGGCACGTGGACTTCAACAATACTGCCTACTTTTTTCCCCATAATCGCTTCACCTACCGGCGATTCATTAGAAATTTTAAACTCAGTTGGATCAGCCTCTGCTGAACCAACAATAGCATATTCTAACTCATCACCAAATTCGAGATCCTTCAAAAGTACCGTCGACCCCAATGATACCACATCGGCACTGATTTCATCCTCATCTATCAGCTTAGCGTTACGCAGCATTTTTTCCAGTGTTAATATCTCGCCTTCAATAAACGCCTGCTCATTTTTGGCATCTTCGTATTCTGAGTTTTCGCTAATATCACCAAACTCAATTGCCTGTTTAATTCGTTCAGCCACATCACGACGGCGTACCGACTTGAGATAATCCAGTTTTTGTTCTATTTTCTTTAGACCTTCTGCAGTGAGAATAGTTTGTTTTTCCGGCATTATTTTGCTCCCCTTTTATCTGTTAAATTACGTCCAACTTCCCGTAATATACTATTCTAATACCTCAGATATTGATGCAAGGACGGCATAAACAATATAAATAGTGTCAAGCGAGCAACTTGACACTTTGCAGCACTCCGGGGCCCTCGTCCCCGCATTTAGGATAATTATAGGCATAAACCAAGCGTTTGTCAACGATTTCTAACAGCTTACCTCCTTTTGCCCAGTTTTTTTTGCAATACTATCTTTGATCCGTTCGATTTCATCTGTGGTCACAGGACGATCAAAGCTGCGAAACCCGGCAAGCTTAAAGCCATGTTTAGCGGCCAATTTTTCAATTGTTTGAATCTGTTTTACCGTAAGTTCCCGTCCCAGCGTAAAATTTTCATAACGCTTTTCCAGTGCTAATATCATGGTTTCGGCCATACATGCATATGCCGTCTTAGGCGGAAAACCAAAATTCAGCCTAAAATTCACATCTCCAGGAACTTCAACGATTCCACCTTCAATAACCAAAACATCATCCCGCATGTCACTGACCCGTTTAGAAACATTGCGTGGACGAGCAACATCGCATACCACCGCGCCACTTTTTAAGTCTTCGGGTTCAATAATAACATCCACAGCGCTCGTCACCGCAATAACAATATCAGCAGCTCTCAGGGCTGCCTTAGTATTTGCAGTTACCTTCACTGCTAACCCTGATGTACGATATATTTGCGCGGCAACTTTTTCCAACTTACCTTCATCACGAGCTACCAAAGTAAGATATCGTACTTCCCTTGCCATAATCTGAGCGCAGGCCGCCCCAATCGACCCGCTGGCACCAAGCACAACAAGATTTGCCTGTTCCAAGTTGATTCCAAGAAGCTTAGCCGCCTGACGCGTTCCCTCCAAAGCAGTTGCCACCGTGTAACTATTACCGGAAGTAACAGGTATCTTCAAATTGTTGGCAACAGTAATGCCTGCATCACCAACAACAGAAGTAAACGCCCCAAGCCCGAGAATCTTAGCCCCTAGCTTTTCAGCAACCTTGCCTGCCTTAATAATTTTATTCATTACATACGGCTCAGGTAAAATTGTCATCTGCCGAGAAGTTAGCGGACACCCTACAAACCACCCCTGAACCGCATTATGAGTTGATGAAACTCCACTTATGTCCGATACCCTAAATGGGGGAATATACCTCATAATTCCTTCAACAAATCCATCTGACCACCCCTTGGCAAAAGAAAACTTACGACTAAAATCCTTTGCTGTGAGCGGATGGACCACGAATGCGAAGTTATCCATTTGTATGCTCTCCCCCTTTTAATTATGATAGTTTCCGTACCTCGGGTTCAATCCCAATTCTATCAAGCAGCGAAACATACTCCATTGCTGACAGCTCTTCAGGACGCTTTTCGGCCAAAGCAACTAGAATAGCCTCCATAATATTTGTGCCGAATGCCCGACCAGCAATTGCCGGAGTTGTTGTCACTAAATTTGCCACCCCACGATCACGCAGCAAATTCTCATCCTCCATAGTCACAGTATTGGTAATAACTGTTTTTCCACTAAGCATTGCCGGCATATACCGTCGTATAAAATGAAAATCGCCGGCAATAATGTCCGCCTCTTGAAAGTAGCTGCCAAAACGCGGGCGAAATTCATTTTGCCGCTTACCGGTTGGATAAAAATTGCTTATAGGCAGTCTAGTAACCACCGGTGCCGCTACCTTCACAATTCGGGCAAGACTTTTAAGCGTCCTTATTGGAATAGGAAGTCCTAACCCGAATAACAGATCGCCAAATACCGTTTTAGTGCCCGCCTCAACCAAAGCTTCCGCCAGACCAAATCTGTCTAACGCACAAACTACAAGCGCTTTACGGCCTTTGAAATCCATTCCCCGACTACTTTCCAAAAAACCAACCACACGCCGCTCCAAAGTATTCTTAATTCCACTTCCGTCAACTACAGGTGTTATCTTGGCTGCAGCTGCGATTTTAGCCGACTCTTTGAAAGTATACCGTTTACACCCGGCGTAAATATAAAGATCGGTACCGCCTAAGCCAAATGCATCCACTTTTCCGTCCAAACTGCGTATCAGTTCTACTGCCTTTTCCCGATCTCCGTCCGTACCTATTCGCTCGATAGAAAAGGTATGGCCACCAAACTTCTGTTGAGCCTTATTATCTCGTTTTGAAGAACCGAGACTAATACTCACTACCCGTTTCATTTGCGGCCTCCTGATTATGAATGTAACTGCCGAATAATATTCCTAATTTCATTGACATCTACATACTTGTCAGTTGCAAGTGGTGATTCTCCAATCTCAACACCAATTACGTCTTTGTCAAGCAAGCTCGTAGCTAACTTAACCCGCATGTCTGATCCGATAATGATGACACTATCATACATTCGAAGAACGCCTACAAGTTCCATAATCATGTTCGTCAATTCCACACCAGTCTTACTTTGGACAAACTCCCAACGTTCCTTCTCAGACATCACGAGACAGTAATCAACCCCCTCAACTTGCGCCATCTGGCTTAATTCAGAACAGTTTTCTATTGGAAAACCAACCAGGGCGACCCGTCCGCCTTTGCGAACCTCGCCTAAGCTTTCCAGACGGGAAATAAACGTGCGATCAACACCTAGTTTGTTGGCAATATCCTGTTGCGACATTCCCCGCACTCGTTTCTCCAGAATGTCATCAATTACACGATGAATTTTTTGGCTATTTAGAATTTTCTCGCCAATATGTAGCAGCATAATTGCACCGCTCCCACATAATAATATGTGCACAAAGTTGTGTACATATACATATTTTAGCATTTTTCAAATAACTTTTCCACCATAAATACCAAATTATGGTTCAAAAGGAAACCGACTAATGATTTTCTTTAATGTATCCACTTTAAGCCTAGTATCATCATGACGCATGCCCCTTTTTAGTCCCGCCAGCACCCTGATTCCCTCGGTGGTGGTAATCCCTAAATCAGCGGTCAACTGACTCATCGCACTTCGCCTGGCATCATGGAGAGACTGCGCAACCGATTTTCCGGCTGCAACATTATCGATCAATTCTTTTGTCAAGTAAAACTGAGCCAAATTACTCATCGGGTTGCCACAAGCTCCGGTGGAAGTTCGTCCAATAACCTCCGGCATCGCAAAACGCATTCCCCACTCTACCGATTGTTTTAATTCATCCGTTTCTTTCGCCATTTCAGTCAACAAAGTACGCGGAGTACACAACCCATATGTACTCAAGGCCCTAATAATTCCATGTTCTATTGTATGGGCCTGTTCCTCAGTAACCAGACCACCCAAATTAGCCCGGATGCTCACCTCCCGGCCAGCTTCTAAATTAGTACCATAAACTGTAACAACAATATCTGTTTTATCGCGGAACTCAGTAAACCCGCCAGCCGGTAACCATCCTGCGCCGGAAATAGCAGGGTACTCCTTGCGCTTAGCCTTAAGTTGCATTAAATTAATATCGGAAGAGAAAATGCTGGAGTCTACAACATGCAGGGTATTCCACCTTGCATGCCCCCTTCCTTCAAGCATTGCCATTGAAACACTATGCTCCTGACCATCCGCATCGCTTACAGGTTGAGCCCACACCCTTAATATCCGTGCAACTACGCCAACAGGATACAAACTTGCTTCATCCGCTATCCATGGGCAAACAAGAACATCCTGTCCCACCTTAGCGACAAACTTATTTTGATCAGCAACAGCAAAAGCCCCAGACACCAACCCTCCTTGCGGGTTCGGCAAGACCCCGTTCGCTACCGGTAGAATCAACATCATAACACTACACCTCTGGCAAACCATATAATTTTTCAAGTATTGCGAAAAAATCATTCCGACTTTCCGCCTGATTAAACTTAAGCCTAATTTCAGCTGCATGTTGAAACCCTTTGGTATACCAAGCAGCATGCCGCCGCATTTCTCGAATCGCGACATATTCTCCCTTACATGCAACCAGCATATCCAAATGACGCATTACTAATGCAAGCCGTTCCCGCGCTGCCGGTAAAGGCTGCAGTTTACCTGTCTTAAGATACTCTATAACCTGGGAAAAAATCCAAGGATTCCCTTGGGCTGCCCGTCCTATCATTATGCCATCGCAACCGGTTTCAGTCAACAATCGCAGCGCATCGTCAGGTGTGCGGACATCGCCGTTCCCAATGACCGGAATAGTTATACTTTCTTTGACCGCACGGATAATATCCCAATCTGCCTTTCCGGCATAAAATTGTTCCCGCGTCCGGCCATGCACAGCTATTGCCGCAGCTCCGGCCCGTTCAGCAAGCTGAGCTATCTCCACCGCATTAACCGAACACTCATCCCAGCCTTTACGAATTTTTACCGTAACCGGAATCCCAACCGCATCTACCACATTAGCTATTATCCGATATGCCAGCTCAGGCTG
Source organism: Bacillota bacterium (assembly GCA_017889635.1). Classification (GTDB taxonomy): domain Bacteria; phylum Bacillota; class Negativicutes; order Sporomusales; family CTSoil-080; genus CTSoil-080. The sequence continues at coordinate 7,441 of JAGGAC010000056.1, forward strand.
TCGCATCAAAGCTGAACCCTCGCCATTCTTAACTATTTTTGCTGTCGGACACCCCATATTAATATCGATTATATCAACACCGAACCGCTCGACAATTTTAGCCGCCGCTGCCATACTGTCAGGCTCCGACCCAAAAATCTGAACAGCAATCGGTCGTTCCTGTTCATCAAACTTCAAAAGATCAAGGGTGTTACAATTTTGATAAATAAGCCCCTTGGCACTAATCATTTCCGAATATACCAGACTACACCCCATTTCTTTAACCAGTATCCTGAATGGCAAGTCGGTCACACCCGCCATCGGAGCAAAAATAACTGCTGGTTCGCTAATCGTTTTTCTTCCGATCTGCACTTTACCACTCCTACCATATCAAAACTTAGTAACGGGCCATTATTTTTACTGAGCAAAATATTGCCAAATCATTTAGTTAGAGCAAAGGACTTGGCTTACGCCAAGTCCTTTGCCGTCAACAATTTTTTAAAACAACCAGTATAATTACCCTTTTACAACAGCGTTACGCTCATAAATAATTCGAAGCCCCTCCAGCGTTAGAAAGGACTCGACTACATTAATAGTCTGCGATTCCTGGGCAATTAGATTAGCCAGTCCTCCTGTAGCCACCACGCAGGCTTCTCCGCCAAGCTCCACCCGCATCCGTCGTACAATCTCATCAACTTGTCCGACAAAGCCGAATATTATTCCCGACTGCATACTGGCAACAGTATTACGGCATATTACAGTCCGTGGCTTCACCAGTTCAATTCTAGGCAACTTTGCCGCCCGTTGAAACAAAGCCTCGGTTGAAATTCCGATGCCGGGTGCTATAGCGCCGCCAAGATAATCACCATTATGATCAATAGCACAAAAGGTGGTAGCTGTACCAAAGTCAACAACAATAACCGGGCCACCGAATTTCTCGTAAGCAGCAATGGCATTAACAATTCTATCGGCCCCAACCTCGCGCGGATTTTCATATTTTATCCGAATGCCGGTTTTAATTCCCGGTCCAACTACAATCGGCTCCACATCAAAATACCGTTGGGCCATACGTTGCAATGGCACCATTAATGGCGGCACTACCGATGATATTATCACCGCATGTATATCTGACATGTCTAGACCACGATGCGAAAAAAGTATATTCATCAATACCCCGTACTCGTCGGCAGTCTTTTGTCGATCGGTTGATACCCGCCAATGATGAAGGAGGTTTTCCTTATCATACACTCCGAGAACAATGTTAGTATTTCCCACATCAAATACTAATAGCATATTCCATTCCCTTCTTATTTCAAAAATCTAATTGACACATCTCCGGCCATTACCTTTTCAACACCCTCTGGTGTTTGAACTAGAAGCGCGCCGTCACTATCAATATCTAATGCCAAGCCAGAAAAATGATTTCCAAAACCAAAAACATCAACTTGCTGCCCTAAAGTTACCGATTCATCCCGCCATTGATCAAGTATTGATGAAAAACCATCGCGCAATACTTCAGTATATAAACTTTCCAATTCCCCTAGAATAGCAGCAATAAGCCCAAGCCGCGAAATTTTATCCCGGCTCGCTACCATAAGCGAAGTTGCTATTGCTGCAAGTTCTGGCGGAAATTCTTCGGCAGGAATATTTACATTGACCCCTATACCAATTACTACATAATTAATAGCATCAATCTCCGCCGACATTTCGGTGAGAATTCCAACAAGCTTTTTCCCATCAAACAAAATATCATTAGGCCATTTAATACCGCAATTTACCTTAGTAAACTTTTTTATTGCTTTATTGACCGCCACCGCTGCCATTAGAGTACACTTAGGAGCATCTTGCAAGCGAAAGGACGGCCTTAACACTAACGAAAACCAGATACCTTTGCCAAAGGGAGAAAACCATGTCCGCGCAAGCCGGCCTCGCCCACCATGTTGCGCCTCAGCTACAACAACTTGGCCCTCAGGACACCCCTCGGCCGCCAACTGTTTTGCTACATCATTAGTCGATATATCAACTTCAGACCGATAATAAATTTTTCGGCCAATAAACTTTGTTGAAAGCCGCGACTCAATTTCGTTCGGGAGCAGCAAATCTGGAACCTGGCGCAAAATATATCCTAAACGTGAATGAGCTTCGATATCATAGCCGTCTTGTCTTAAAGCCCGAATATGCTTCCAAATTGCAGTTCGTGATACAGCAAGTTGCCTGGAAATTTCCTCACCTGATAAGTACTGCCCAGGCTGCTGTCGGCGCATCATATCAAGTATTTCACTACGCATTCATAATCCCCCTAGCAAAGCCAAACAAATCACCTTATTCTAAACGTCAAAAAATTTCCCCATGCTGCTCAGCCCGCTTTATTTGCGCTACCCGATTATTATCATCCAAAAATACCACTGTCGGCTGAAAAGTTTTCGCTTCCCGCTCATCAATCAAGGCATAGGTAATAATAATCACCTTATCGCCAGGCTGAACTAACCGAGCGGCTGCGCCGTTAAGACAAATAACGCCTGATCCTCTAGCCCCAGGAATAACATATGTCTCAAATCTAGCACCATTATTATTATTAACTACTTGTACTTTCTCATTGATACAGATGTCGGCAGCATCGAGAAGATCCTCATCAATGGTAATACTGCCCACATAGTTTAAACACGCTTCAGTTACTGTTGCACGATGCAGCTTCGATTTGAAGATATTGCGAAACATGTTTAACCCTCCCACAGCACATTATCAATAAGTCTGGTTTTACCAATACGAACAGCCAAAGCAATAAGGGCTGGTCGATCAACAACCACTAACTCATCAAGCGTTTCTGAATCGCTAATTGAAATATAATCAATTTTCGCCAGCGGCTGCTTATTAATTAACTCATTCATTAGTTTGATGATTTGTGCAGCGTCACGTAATCCACCGGTTAATTTTTCCCGGGCCAACATTAATGACTCATACAATACTAGCGCTGCCTGCCGCTCTTTCGCATCAAGATACACATTTCGCGACGACCTTGCCAGTCCATCAGACTCTCGAACAATAGGAACAGCAACAATTCGTAAATTCATATTTAAATCTTCTACCATCCGTTTGATAACAACAACCTGCTGGGCATCCTTCTGTCCAAAATAAGCGGCATCTGGTTCGACCAAGTTAAACAATTTACATACCACCGTTGCTACGCCCTGAAAGTGCCCTGGACGAGCCTTTCCACACAACCGCTCGCTAAGACGGCGAACTTCCACCATAGTGAGCATATTCTCCACTCCGCGCGGATACATTTGTGCAACTTCCGGTGCAAACAGTATGTCGACTCCAGCTGTTGAAGCAAGCTTGCTATCGCGTTCAAAATCTCTGGGGTATGTGGCATAATCCTCGCTTGGTCCAAATTGCAATGGATTTACAAAAATGCTGGCCACAACAATACCATTCTCGCTCTTAGCTTGACGCATCAATGTTAAATGCCCCTCATGCAAATAGCCCATGGTTGGCACAAAGCCAACCGATTTACCTGCCTGTTTTGCCTGACGAACAAGTGTCTTTAAATCATTCACGCGGCTGACAATCTCCATATCAACACCTCCCATTCAACAATTCATTATTAATCACAATTGCCAGATATCTTGTCCATTTTCTTGTGATACAAGCAAAATTAAAAGCCCTCCCGTATAGACAGAAAGGCCCAATCGCAAGCAGTCCCTACCGTCTCAGTCTAATGGATCCAAGCGGTCTACAACCAACCATAATATATAATTATTAATATCGTTAGAGTACGGTTCCCTATAGATACCGCCTATCATACTTTTAGTCACGCTTATCATAGCATGTTTTGAAAAACCGGGCAAGCAACAGATAAAAACTCACAATTTTCTAAATTATTCCTTTTCAAATAACTGCCCATATAAGCATACTCGAAACTACAATATAAAAAAGCTTGTGAAAAAATCTCCACAAGCTTTTCTGTCACAGATCATCGAAAATGAATTTTAGGTACCCTAATTGTTGAAATCATAAGCCCCGCCAGCACCAACAAAACTACAGTCAAAGTAAGCGTTTGAAACTCCTGTGTCAGATATGAACAAACCGCTAACATTGGGCCAGCAATAGTAATTGGCAAACCAACATAATAACCTTTAACCTGAAAAACCTTGAAGCGAACTAAACGCACAACCCCGCAAAGAAGAAACACAGCAACTAAAATCCCGCCATTCCAGTTGCTATCGGCAAAATTCAATAAATATGCAATAGTAGCCGGGGCAACACCAAAAGATATCAAATCTGAAAATATATCGAGTTGCCTGCCTACATCGTTGGCAATATTAAGACGCCTAGCAATCCGCCCGTCAACACTATCAAACAGTGCTGCCGCAAAAACAATTGCTACTGCCATCGCCCACTGCTGCATAAATGCTAATAAAATAGCCAAAATCCCGGCTAAGAGGTTAATCACCGTTAAGATATTAGGCATCCACCTTCGCGGCATGCACTCACCTCTTCTTGGATTTTTCCTCCACCTTATTCAAGAATTTCATAGAACTAATAATAAACCGTTCATGTTGTCCTTGACCTACCTTCTCCGCATCATCCCAGGCTTCAACATCAAAAATCAGTCGCTTGCCGTCGATTTCGCGCAGTTTAGCAACAGCCCGAACATTCATCCCTACTGGCGTAGCTGCAATATGATCAATTTCCAGCCTGGTTCCAACGGTTCCTTCGCCTTCTGCCAGATAACCTCTGACCGCAGCAATAGCTGCTTGTTCCATCAGTCCAACCAAGAATGGAGTTGCAAATACCATAGCCCCGTGATTACCGAATTTTTCTGCCGTATTTTCCAATGTTACAATAGTAGTTGCCTCACCAACAACACCACACATCAAGGTCTGGGACACGCTAAATCATCCTCCCGCCGCGACAGAATCACGACCTTAGGCCCATTTCCTTCATCTAGTGTCGGACTATCGATAGATGGCGCGGCATCTGTTTTATCGTCTATTTCTTCAACCGGTTTCTCAATTTTGCCGGTTTCAAGGAGTTCAGCCAGTTCTGCTCCCTCAAGTGTTTCCCGCTCAAGCAGCGCATTAGCAATCAAATGCAATTTTTCAATATTATTCTTTAACATTTCCATTGTCTTAGAATATGCATCATCAATAAGATGCCGAACCTCTTTATCAATCGCAGCAGCAATTTCTTCACTGTAATCGCGATCCCGGCCGATATCCCGCCCTAAAAACACTTGATCCTGCCGACGACCAAAAGTTACCGGCCCCAAAGATTCACTCATTCCAAACTCGGTAATCATCTTCCGCACTATCCCAGTAGCCCGTTCTAGATCATTCTGTGCACCAGTGCTTATTTCACCAAGCACTAGAGCCTCAGCTACCCGTCCGCCAAGAAATGTTTTGAGCCGATCCAAAAGCTCCGACCTCGTAGCATAAGAACGATCCTCTTTCGGCAGGTACATGGTATATCCACCGGCACCACCACGCGGAATAATCGACACTTTATGAACCGGATCAGTATGAGTAAGCAACATCCCCACCAAGGCATGACCGGCTTCATGATAAGCAGTCAGTTTTTTCTCCTTGTCGCTGATAACCTTGCTCTTGCGTTCAGGTCCGGCAATCACCCGTTCTACCGATTCTTCCATCTCAGCCATACCGATACGTTTTCTACTCCGCCTAGCAGACATCAGTGCTGCTTCATTCACCAGATTGCTAAGATCAGCACCTGTAAACCCAGGCGTGCGCCTTGCTAAGACGTCAAGACTTACATCTTTATCCAACGGCTTGTTTTTTGTATGAACCTTAAGAATTTCCAACCGACCCTTAACATCCGGCTTATCCACCACTATCTGTCTGTCAAATCTGCCAGGCCTTAGTAGAGCCGGGTCAAGGATATCCGGGCGGTTAGTAGCTGCAACTATAATAATTCCTTCATTAACCCCAAAGCCGTCCATCTCAACTAACAGCTGATTAAGGGTTTGCTCTCGTTCATCATGTCCGCCGCCTAAACCTGCGCCCCGCTGACGCCCCACGGCATCAATCTCATCAATAAATACAATACATGGTGCATTCTTCTTCGCCTGCTCAAATAAATCCCGCACCCTTGATGCACCAACACCAACAAACATTTCAACAAAATCCGAACCACTAATACTGAAAAATGGCACACCAGCCTCACCAGCCACTGCACGGGCAAGTAGAGTTTTACCTGTTCCAGGCGGCCCAAAAAGTAACACGCCTTTAGGAATGCGCGCCCCCAAATCGTTAAATTTCTTGGGATGCTTAAGGAATTCTACCACTTCTTCTAGTTCTTGCTTAGCTTCATCAGCTCCAGCGACATCACTAAAAGTAACCTTTATCTTATCCTCGCCATGCAACTTTGCCCGGCTTTTGCCAAAAGACATCACCCGGTTTCCGCCACCTTGGGTTTGCTGCATAATAAAAAACCATACACCAATCAAAAGAAGCATCGGTAATACTGAAGAAAAAATAGCGGTCCACCAGGGAGGAGTAGGCGGTTGCTTTGCAGTTATCTCAACCTTTTTCTCCCGCAATAAATTAATCAAGGTCGGATCATTCGGAGCAACAACCTCAAATTCCGCGCCATCCTTAATCTTACCCATGATGGAGTTTTCCTGGATTGTTACTCGTTCAACTTTTTCCTCTTCCACATTCCTCACAAATTGGCTATAACTCATTTCCTGTTTGGTTGTGGTGCGGGAATTATAATACTCAATAAAAGATATTGCAATGATGATAATCAATAAATAGACGCTCACATTGCGAAAAAATTTATTCAAACAGTAAACCTCCTCTCGTGGAGCTCACACGGCCAGAACTTGTGACATCCATAGGTAGTCAGTATACCACAAATTAGCCGAAATGACAATCATTCCTTATTTGATCACTTTACTCTATATAATTTATGCATTTATCAGTGTTTATACGCCTCCGGCCTCAAAACACCAATAAATGGTAAGTTGCGATATTTTTCTGCGTAATCCAGACCATACCCGACAACAAACTCATCTGGAATATCAAACCCATTATAAGCAACATCCACCGCTATTTTACGCCGTGAAGGCTTGTTCAGCAGTGTACATATTTTAGCGCTTGCCGGATTACGGGACATCAAATTATCCATTAAATATTTTAACGTAAGACCACTATCAATAATATCTTCAACAATCAATAAATGCTTACCTTCTACGCTTTCATCAAGATCTTTCAAGATTCTCACTACACCACTTGAACTGCTGGCTGTACCATAACTCGATACCGCCATAAAATCTAAAGCCACCGGCAAATCTATAGCTCTAGCAAGATCACCCATAAAAATAACAGCACCTCGGAGAACGCCAATCATCAAAATCTCTTTGCCCTTATAATCGGCAGTAATCTCTGCCCCCAGTTCCCTGACGCGTTTATCAAGTGTTTCCTTACTTAATAGTACCTCTTTAATATCCCCTGTCAAATGTTTTCAACTCCCCTGTCTTTTTATGGTAAGATACAAAAAATCCCGGGTATCATGATCAGGTATTCCTCGCTGTGCTTGTCGGCAGCCTGCTAACCAGATTATCCCTTTGCTATCACACAAAACAGGAATGCGATCACGTTCTGCCCGAGGAACTTTAGCATCAATAAAATATTTTTTTAGTTTTTTGCTTCCAGACATACCTGAAGGCCAAAATCGGTCACCGTCTTGCCTGGTTCTAACATATAAAGGAGGAGTTAGTTTTCGCCAGTCGAAAACTGCTCCACCCAAATTTTTTTCCGGCATTGATTTAAGCAACTCCGCAGTTATTTCAATTTCAAGCTCGGGAATATAAGTAGTACCAGGTATCATGATTTCGACCCCGGGAGGCCTAATTCCTGTCGTTTCTTTAGCCAATTTAGGCATTTCTAGAATAATTGACCAATATTCTTTACGAGCAATTAAGTTTCCAGGCAATTCCACTACCTTGCCTGTTTCACCGTTTGCTGCTAATTCTAACAAATTTTCCACATGAGAAAAGGTTATTCCTTTTAATGTTCCACGTTTTTTTTCAATCGCAGCCCGAATAATTTCTCTCGCTAATGCTAAATGAAGTTTCATCAACTCACCGCAGTTAAGCTCAATCTTATCTTCTTCGCATCGGGCAACCATAGGCCAAGCGGCTTTTACGCTCTTCTCAATGAAGTCCTGAGCGTCGCCAACAAGGCTAGCGGTTCTAAACAATGCATCAGTTAAATTAACGTTAAGTTTATTTTTTAATAACGGCATTAACTCAAGTCGCACATAATTGCGAAGATAGTCGGTCTTCAAATTAGTACTGTCCAGCCGGGGATTAAGACCCTGTTCGCGGCAATAAATCTCAATCTCACTGCGGCTGATATCCAATAGTGGCCTGATAATGCCGCCGTTATTTGGCTTTATGCCCCTAAGTCCGGTCATGCCGGTTCCCCGAAACAAATTCAGGAGCACCGTTTCAGCTTGGTCATCGCGGTGATGACCTGTGGCAATCTTTGCTCCGCCCAGCGCAGCAGCAACTTTCCGTAAATAGCTATACCTGAGTATCCGGGCTGCGTCCTCTGTTGATCGACCGCTCACATCAATGAACCTTGGAACATCAATTTTTGTTAAATAAACTGGCAGTCCTGCGGCTGCACAAAATTCTCTGACAAAAGCTTCGTCGGCATCTGATTCGCTGCCGCGAAGCATATGATTGACATGGGCTACAGCTAGCTCCACGCCATACTCGCCTGCCAGTGTATGCATAATACGAACAAGCGCCAGCGAATCCGGCCCCCCCGAACATGCCACTAACACCTTATCACCATAATTGAGGAGCTGGTATCGCTCAATCCAAGCTCTAATTTTCGTCAACATTTCCTGTCTCGTTTCTAAATTTAAAACTTGCTGCCAAACGGTAGCCGGAAATACTTATTATAATACCGAAAGCAATTGCTCCCGCCATCAGCAGCGTTTGAACCCCCATTGACAATGCCTCGAGCTGCCAACCTTCCACCATATAACGCATGGTTGTATACGCTTCCCGTCCAGGAACCAAAGGTATAAACCCTGGAATTATAAAGACCGTCGATGGTTTACGCAGCAGCCTAGCCAACGTTTCAGCAATAATGCCAACAGCCAAACTGCCGCAAAAACTTGCTGTAATAACATTTACACCATTTTCAATTAAACTATATAGTATCAACCACGAAATAGTTCCGTTAAGGCTACTGTAAAATACGACACTACGTGGCACACGATACAAGATACCAATAGCACCACTCAGTAGAAACGCAGCAACAATTTTTGCCGCTAACACCATCATTCACCCTTCATTTTCCAAATGATAAAGCAATAACTACCCCCATAGCCACGGCTACCGCAGTTAGGGTAGCTTCCAAACCACGAGATATACCACTTAATAAATCACCGGCAATAATATCACGAATAGCATTGGTAATAACCATTCCCGGCACCAACGGCATTAAGCCGGCGACGATAATAACGTCCCGGTTAAGCTCAGAATAATAATTCTGCAGCAAAATACCGATAAACGCTGCAACCAGCCCACCAAGAAACTCATAAATAAATTGACCGCCATGAAAACCTGTTACAAGGCTTGCAATCCAACTGACTCCAGAAGCAGCTATAAAACCTCCAACCATTTCGCCACTCCCGCCCGACTGGACCACCGCATAACCGCCTCCAATTACACCTGAGGCACCAATAGAAATGACAGCAGGTAAAACGGCTCGCTCTTGAGCGATATTATTAAGCAGATTTTGGGCCTCAGTAAACTCTATACGATAATCAACTAACCGGCGAGATAATTCATTAACTTTAGCAATTCGTTCGAGATCAATTGTCCGGTACTTTATTCGCCGCATTGCAGTCAACGAACGCCCTTCCATATTGGAAACCGTTAAAAACACCCCTGTTGGAATTACAAAACTATTTACAGCGCTAGCACCACAAGCCCAGGCAATATGATCCATTGTTTCCTCGGCCCGCGAGGTTTCCGCGCCATTTATAAGCATTACCTCCCCGGCAAGGATGGCAAGATTCACCGTTTCTTCAAGGGAAACGTGATGCACCAAGCTCACCTCCATACTTGCCTATTCTCCCCTATTTCGATCATTTCCTGCATTATTATACCATTAGCATAGTCTTTCCTTATATAATTTTTTTATTAGAAGCTTCAGTTTAACTTGCTATCGAACAACATCCCTATATCTGCTTCTTAAATTTCAGATATTTTTCCTACCAATACCGTCATATCATCCCGGCAATTTCCTCCGGACATTTCCCTTGCTTGACATAGTATCTTTTCAGCGATTTTTTGCGAATCGGTTTCCGTTACGCGCCGCAAAAAATTCACGACCCATGATTTCCCATGCGAATTTGAATTCGGACTATCAACAACGCCGTCACTAACCAGAACTATAATATCCCCTGGCGCAAGCGTCCATTTTACTTGTTCAATCTCGACATCCTGCAATATACCGACAGGCAGTGTTGCAGACTTAATTACCGAAACTTCACCTACACGTTTAATAAAACTTGATGCAGCTCCGACTTTGAGAAATTCAGCCTCCCCAACATTTAAATCAATAACAACAAGGTCAATAGTAGCATAGCTTTCTTCCGACTGCTGCAATAAAAGTAGCGAGTTAACTGTCTTGACCGCCACATCGACTGAAAAATCAGCAACTAAAAGCTTTTTTAGAAATTCAACTGCAAGTAAGCTTTTCCCTGCGGCGCTAACGCCGCTGCCCATACCGTCACTGAGCACTAGCGCCACTCTTCTTTCCCCTAGTTTAACAACTGAACAAGCATCGCCGCTAATTTTCTCCGGCTCCTTTATAGCAGAGGCAATTCCAGTATTCACTTTATAACAGGCAGCTGTCCGCAGACTTATTCGACAATTGCTGTTAGCACATGCCTTGCCGCACTTGGTTTCAATTGTCATCCTTTTTCTAAGCATTGCCGAAACAAGCGGCAATACTGTATTGACACACTCACGATTACCCTTGCAAGGAATTTTTTCGGCCTCAACAACAAATGATCCGTCTATACAACTTACTTTAACAGTTTCCAGCTGACAACCGACAAAAGCTGCTTTTTCAAGAATGGCCGCAGCTTTTTCCTCTTCTTGCGGCGGTTCCTTCTTTACTTCCCTGGCCAAATCACCCATAACTTCAGCTATAGCAGTTATCTGATCATTCATTGCCTGACGTGCGGCAGCTGCTTTCTTTTTCCAGTAAAGCTGGGTATAGTTGCTGGAAATGACAGTTAAGATATACTTTTCAAGTTCCTCATGCTTAATACAACTTTCTCTTAATATCCTTGGCATTTTTATATTTTCCATATCCCCTTGTTCAAAGCGCGCCAGCGCATCCAACATTGTCTGGTATGTACGATAAAAGTTATTATCCCAACACTCAGTCCTCTTGGTACACAAGCCGCATACTTGTTCTCCAACCCTTGTCAATAGCTGAGTGGTTTCCTCTTCCCGTACTTTAGCGCTCACTATTCCCGAAGTATTTCCAGCAGCAGCCAAGCTGCCAAACATACCACTGATTTCAGCCAACTTCATAGCAGCATTTTTAACTATATCGGCCTCTCTATCTGCGCCTATCTTAGACTCCTTTAAACTATTTGCCCACATCTCCAGCTGTCGGGCTGGAATAAACATAATCACTGCCGCTCCGACGGCAGCCTCAGTTAACACTGCATAAAATTCTTCCATTCGGCCAAAACACAGCACCGCAATTATACAGCCTAGAAGAAAACCTGCAATCACAGCAAATTTGCCAAGTGATCTAAAAGCACCTGCCAAGAGTCCGCCAACGGCATATAAGCTTACAACCATAACGGAATTATTATTGGTTAAATCCACCACTAACCCTACAGCCACTCCGACTATTGTCCCAAGTCCGGCTCCACTAAACGCCAATGCCATTATAACAAGACTACCAACCATATTGCGCACACTATAGCCAAAAGCAGTTATCCCCCCAAAACCGGCTATCGCTGCAGATAGAAGTATTACTAAACACATCAACATTTCACTACTTACTTGCCTACTTCTATTCCGGCATGCCAAAATAGTTACCCCCGGAAGAAAAATATAAACAAGCAGCATGCCTATAGCGGCATTAAAAATAACCTGCAACAAATTATATAAAGTTACATCCTGCCACAACATTGGAAGGCCCTCGCCTAAAAATAAAGTACCAAATACAAATAACAACACCTTCCATGATCTTCTTTCCATTTTTGCAGGCTTGTCCACAAAACCGAAGTACAGCATTAAAGCAAAAAAATATAACTCACCCTCGTAATAGCGCCCGGTAGAAAGCACTCCCAAAGTAGTCAATACAGCAGCCACCGCTGCTTTTGCCCTTGATACCTGGGCTACGGCGGCAAAAAGGGCCAATCCAAATGGTCCAATTTCACCCATAATCGACACTCGGCCTATAAAAAAAGCTACAGCATTAAGCAGCAGACGGTCAGGGTTAATTAGCTGCTCCAGGCAAAGGTAGCTTTTACAAGAGCTTAAACAGTCATGTAAACGTTGCACCAATGGCTTTTGCTGCAACGGCCTGCTTGCAGGCAACATTTCTCCAGGCAAAGTAATTATTGTTCCTTTGGGCATTGTCTCACTCCCCTTTATGTCGTAATAGTATTTTACATAAATTTCCATGCACTGCATGTCTAACCAAGTCACCCAAAGAAAAAAAAAACCGACACCGTCGGCTAAGAAAGAACACATAAAAAAAGAGCATCCGAAGGATGCTCTTTAAGCCTAAATTATTCTGCTCGTCTGGCCGCACCACGGCCACCACGTTTAGACTCGGTGTTGCGCTTAAGATCTGTAAGTCGCTCATCGCTATCTTTCAAAAATTTGCTAAGCTTATCTTCAAAAGAAGCTGGAGGTGCAAAACGATGCGGTCGGCGGATATCGTTGGCAGGGGGCCTCTTGGCACTTGGTTCTTGGAGTTGTTTAATTGATAGGCCAATTTTGCCACGTTCATCGACAGATAGGACCTTCACTTTTACCTTGTCCTGTTCCTTAAGAAAATCTTTTACATCGCGGACATACACGTCGGCAACCTCTGAAATATGGATAAGACCTACTTTTCCTCCCGACAGTTCGACGAATGCACCGAAGTTCGTGATGCCTGTCACAACCCCTTCCACCACACTGCCAACTTGAATGGACATACTAATCAAAATTCCTCCTTAAACTTGTTCTGCAACCATATTATACTCTTGCTGAGGTTAACTTGCTATAATGTCATATAATTACTTATTTTCCGTCTGAATATAGGGAATCTCGCCTGGTTTTACCATTCCTAGTTCTTCACGGGCGATTTTTTCCAGATAAGCAGGTGTAGACAAGCGTTCTTTTTCCTCAGCAAGAGAGTTATTCGCCTGCTTTAATTGTTCCAGTCTAGCTTTGGTAGCCTCAGTCTCACGGCTAACAGCATTAAATTCAAGCTGCTGGCTGGTAAGAATGTAAAAGCAATATCCTACAATCACCAGTGTCGCCATGCGAAACCATTTTATGCGATATGTACGGCTAGACCGCATTCTTACCCCCCCCACACTAGATTCTCTTCAGTTATATTCGCCTAATATGTAACCATTCCTCTTTTTTATTGGAATTACTTTGGTACATTATCCTCCTCTGATTTCTCTCTGGAAAAAATCCGACGGACGCTTCGGCATACCGGCTGCCCCAATAGCTTCGCCCCCCATAAAACCGGAGCAATAATATACATTAACAGCATCCTTTTCGTACCATTAAAAACTCGCACTACACACCGAACCAACCATATTAGAATTCCTATTGCCCGTTTACTAAGCAGACGATAATAAACAGCCACTCCCGATACCAATCCGAGGAAAACATAAAATCTTACTTCACCGCCATTACCTGCGATAAGGGTCACAAAAACGATCGCTGTCGCCAGCAGCCAGTAAAACAAGTCTGTTACTGAAGTAACTATCCATCGTGGTCTAAAAACCCCCCGCATAACACGGTAAACGTCGAATACAACTCCCAAAATGACTCCGGCCAGAATAGTTAACAGAAACGTTTCAAACTGCCCAGTAACCCCCACTCACCTCGCCCCTTTTTCCAGCTAACGCCAGCGCCAAGATCCATAAACCACAACCAATTTTTTGGTTACCGCCACAACCATAAGTAAAGTACCCGCCAGCAACCATACCAATATTCGCCGCACTTGTTCGCACTTTACACTCCACCGCCCGTAAAACGGAACAGGCGTATTAGTGAGATCATACCAGTAAGCCATAACCCTTGCAACGTATTCCTCAGTCTCCGGATAAGAAGGAACATCGCCGGAAGCATCCACAGCACCCGGACCAGCATTATAAGCCGCTATAGCTAACACCAGATCGCCGTTATAGTGTTTAATCATCTGACTAAGATAAACTGTACCAATATGAATATTTAATTCAGGATCATAATAGCACTCTGCACCACAGTCGGAGCTATGTCGGCTGACGCAGGCTTTGATATCGCCGTTGACCTGCTGCCAGGTGGCAGGCATAACTTGCATCAGCCCTGCAGCTCCTGTTTTAGACACCGCCAGCGGATTAAATGAACTCTCGGCCTTTATTACTGCAGCAATCAAGCCGCCGTTAAGTTGTTCTTGATATGCATACCTATTTATAATGCTTGCAAATGGAACATTATCAATTTCACGATAACCAGCTGCGACTGTATTAAAGTGACTGCGTGTGCTTTGTCGATAGTAACCATTCATCCCCGAGGCAATACATAAAATAACTGCCTCTATTATAATTGCCACCAACAAACCATACCATAATATCAGCCACTTATGCCCCAAACCATTACACCCCTATTTCAGCAGTCTTTCCAACAGCCCCTTTTTCTGTCTAACCTCGTCATCATAGGTAATAGACTTTACTGTTCCCTCAATCGTTATGTTACCCTTCTCCAGGTTTAAATTCTTAATATTTAGTCCCTCACCTTTTACAATCAACATGCCTTGCTCCGTTTCCATGACAATTTCCCGCTCATCATAGCTGCCTAGATTGGCAACTCCTTCCACAGCCATCTCCTCACGGTCAACAAGACTTAACTGATGACGCCATTTTGGGGTTTTATCATCTACCGGCATGTCTTCCCCTCCCCATTCATCTGCTTGCTGATATCTATGCCAAGCACAGAAAAAATATTACTTGAAGCACAAAAAAGCAGCCGGAAATTCCGGCTGCCTTTCTACTGCCACCGTTTTTCGATTTTTACGCCATTGAAATAGTATCCGACAATCTCTTCAGGTTTTTTCCCCTGCTGGGCAAGCTTGTTCGCTCCCCATTGGGACATTCCCACGCCATGCCCATAACCTTTGCCACTGAAAATCACTTCATCACCGGAAACTTCAATCTTATCAAGCAGCATGGAGCGTAGTTTTATACTATCAAGGTGAACCCGAAAATCAGGTCCCGGCACTTGAAGGTTTTTATTAAAAACTAACATTACCGTCCGCCCAGAAGGCCCTTTCTGTCCAATTTCCACGCTATCAATAGCAGTCACATTATGCCCCATCTTTGACAAGGCAGCCATAATATCTTTTTTAGAAAACCGCACATTCCAGTTTTGGATATCCTGCGGAGCTAGGTCATCAGGCGAAGCTACTGTCTGAACATACGGCGGCTCAGCTTCCTTGTAATTCAGACCTTCTTTTGCGGTAGCAGTAATGCCTCCGGCTGAGGAATGAAACCAAGTCTTAATCGGTCTCCCCTGGTAAGTTGCCACCATCCCGCGAGTCATTTCCACAGCTTTTCGTACATTGTCATTTATCGCTTTGGCATTATAAGCTTGAAATTCTTTAATATCAGTCGATGCCTGAGTACCCCGACTAGGTACCCCACCTTTAGTCTCAAGCGCATCCATGATAAATGTGCGAGCAATAATCGCCTGGGCCGCCAATGCCTCAACCGGCCAATCGGTCTTCATCTCTCCGGCCACTACTCCAGCAATGTACTCTTCCATCTTCATCGTCTTTTTTTCGCCGGTTTCATGCATATACACTGTTACATCCGGTTCCATGATCATTTTAGGAGCCTGTTCAGGCTTCTGCTGTGGCGCCTTAAACATCGAGCACCCGCTAAACAACAGTTGAATCGTCAACAAGAAGGCTAAACCAAAATACCATTTTTTGCGCATGATATGCCTCCCTTCATTAATATTAGTATGGCACCAAAGAGGCATATCATACGCAGCAAAGAAGCGTTCTTCTTCTACCGAAAAAGAACGCTTCTGTTAATTATTCAGCTATGACACCTTTTTGCTCTCGATATATCTCAGGCAAAAAAGAAGCCAAATTAGTATATTCCAAAACATTATGCGTTGCCAAGTTTCTTGGCGCAACTTCCGGAATTTTAATTCCTGGCGGTAATAAAAGTTTAGGCTTCTTGTCAACAATATGATAGCCCATCCAGAACCGGGTTCTAAATTCGATCCCCCCCGGAATCTCGCGAATGAAGTGGCACATAATTGCCGGCGCCTTAGGCACGCCAGGCGGAGCATTCAATGGCGAGCTTACTCCGTTCGCCGCCACCAGCGTCCCAACATTCGGAGCTTTAAACCGCTTCATGTCAAACCCCATATCTTCCGGTGTCAAAAAGCTTATAAATATATCTTCTTTACCGCCACCGACATCTTCAACCACATGATGGGTTATCCCCTGAAATTTTTGCGTAATAGGCCGCTCCGGGTCAAGAATCTTTTTCCGGTCTTCATCGCTGACACAGGCGCTATAGTGCCCTTTAGGCCACCAGATTTTGTACCGCAGATCTTCCAAGGCATGCCAGGCAAACCACCAGTTAATCATATCAACAGTCACACCCGGCATTTTCGTATGGTTAGCTGCAAATGCCGCGCCGTTTGGCAGGATGCACCACCCGGCTTCAACTTCATGATAGCCGGGGTCTAATAAATCATTAATATTCTCGGGTAACAAAGCTTTGCCAGCATCAATAGGCTTTTCCATTTTTGCTAAAAGCTCAGCATTAGGTTTAGCCGGCTCACGATAAAAATACTTAGCATAGGATTTTAACTTTTCTGCATCAGTTAATTGGTTTTGCAAATCACTCAACCCCTTCTTATCTTCTTATTTTATACAAAAAATCAAATCTCCACTGCCGTATCAAACCCGGCATGAACGGCCGCAAACACATTACCAATCTGTTTACAGTCACCAATAACATATACTTCGGTCTCAGGTATCACATGTCTGAGTTCAGCAACTTTATCTCTGCGCGCTCTCATTCCTAAAGCCAATACTATGGTATCTGCCTGAATTTCTTTCCATTGGAATTTGGAATTAATTGTTTTTATACCACTATCAGTAACTTCTTCTAATTTAGTATTTGTTACAATTTTAACTCGCTGTTCCGCCAATAAGGACTGCAGCGAGAATCTATTAATAAGTGACGCGCCATTTAGCAAAGCCTCTGGACCTTGCATTTCTACCATTGTTACTTCCTTACCTTGCATCGCTAATGCCAGTGCAGACTCTGCCCCTGTCAGCCCGCCGCCAATAACAACGACTTTTTGTCCAACTTCAACTCTGCCGCAATCAACATCGCCAGCCCAATGCACATTGCTCTTGTCAATACCAGGAACGTTGGGAATAAACGGGGTTGCGCCTACCGCAATAATTAAAGCATCGGCCTTGTCCTGTTTTATAATATCTGCCGTAACTTCGGTGTTTAACCGTATGGCAGCGCCGCATTTTTGAGTTTGGACAACAATCCATTCTAAGTAATTTTTTAGATCTTGTTTAAATGCAAGGTCAGTAGCATGCCGCAATGTTCCGCCTAATTTGTCTTCCTTCTCATACAAAATGACCTCATGTCCCCGTTCGACAGCAGTAAGTGCTGCCTGCATTCCCGCCGGGCCGCCACCAACAATGACTACCTTCTTCTTAACCTCTGCCTTGGTAATTTTGCCACCGCGATACTCGATTTCACGCCCATTGATAGGATTAACTGCACAACGTGTCTTCTTGAAGAATGCCGACCGGCCACAGCAGGTATTACAGCGTACACATGGACGAACATCTTCTAATTTTCCAAGAGCAGCTTTTCTCATAAATTCCGGATCAGCAACAAAAGGCCGTGCCATTGCCACAAAATCGACAAGTCCGCGCGAAAGAATCTCTTCTGCATTTTCTAATGTCATAACCGAACCAACTGCAGTTACATATAAATCATTTCCTACCGCTTTTTTTATTTCTTCAGCAAAATGTATATTAGGCATATAAGGAATATATAACGGTTGAATCATGCGTTGAATAGTAAACGGATTAGGGAGCATCCCTACCGAGACATGCAAAATATCAATTTTATCTTTGATCATTTTTACAAATCGAATGACTTCTTCAATATGCATGCCACCGTCGACCAATTCATCTGCACTAATTCGGTATTCGATAATAAAGTTCTCTCCGACTCTTCTCCTAACAGCTTCTAGCAGCTCAATACAAAAGCGTGCTCTGTTTTCAAAGCTTCCGCCATACCGGTCCACACGTTTATTTACGTACGGCGATAAGAACTGTCCCGGCAGCATGCCATGCGCACCATGAATCATAACCATTTTAAAACCGCTATCTTTGCAGCGTCCTGCTGCCTCAGCGTAATCATTAACGGTTTGATTTATAAGCGGAATACTCATTTCTTCTACTTCTGCCGGTGGTTTCCCTTGAAGTTTAGAAAAAAACTCATCAATTTCGGCCGGTTTTGGTGTTGAACTAACAGGTTTTAACCCTTTACTTGCCAGATTTATTGAGTTAGAGAAGCGACCACCGTGATTTAATTCAACCGAGATAACTGCACCATACCGCTGTATTTCATCAGCGATATCATCCAAACCCATTTTTACATTATCATTACCCAAATTAAGCTGGCCCTCATGATCCATTGCATGTGTCCAGTTTACTGCCGAGTCTCCTAACGTAACAATTGCGGCCCCGCCTTTGGCAAACGGTCTGTAAAATTCAATAAGCTCTTTAGTTACCCACCCCTCCGGCGTAGCCATACAGGGAACCATAGGAGCCACTTGAATTCTGTTTTTGAATTCTACTCCCTTAATAGTAATAGGCGAAAAAACATTTTTGTATTTGTTCATCCGATATCACCCTTTCAACTATTATTTCAATGACGATACTCCACTTTTCTGCTAACTAATTCAAATGTTAAATTTATCACTAACCCTAGTATATTCTGAAAACTCTGGCAAGTAAAATATCAAAAAGCAACTTGAATAAGAAGAAAATACTTCTTATTCAAGTTGCTTTCGACCACTAATCGAACTATAATTAGGCTGAACTAGCATAAAATTTTCTTATTGGAGGATTATTTATGTACTCCCGGCAAATTGACTACTTTATTTCAGTTGCCGAGTATTTAAACTTTACCAAAGCAGCCAAACATCATTTCATGGCCCAAACCGCCATGAGCCAACAAATCCGTGTACTGGAGAAAAAACTCGGCGTCGATCTTTTTATTCGCAACAACCGATCCGTCCAACTTACACCGGCAGGAAGAATATTTCTCCAGGAAGCTAAACGTATTGTTGCTATTTCAGATGAGGCCATAAAAAAAGCGCGACATGCCGCTTCCGGCTTTGTTGGCACTCTCAAAATCGGTTTTTTAGGGCCAAACGAAAAACGTTTCCTGCCAGACCTGGTAAAGAAATTCCGGCACGACTACCCAAACATCATACTATCCTTTAAACAAGGTAACGCCGAAACCATCCGCAGTGATTTAGAACATGGCTTACTTGATATCGCCTTTACTATGGCCTTCGATCTTGACCAAACCCCAGGACTGATTTGGGAAACACTATACACCGACCCGATATGTGTCATTATGCACCGTGACCATCCGTTAGCCAACGAAGCCAAAATAAACCCAGTTGCTTTGGCCCATGAACCCTTTGTCGCTATGGAACACCGTGAATATCCAGGTGCAGTCGAGCGGATGATCCAATTTTGTATAACCAGAGGCTTTACCCCAAATATCGTCAGCCAGCATGCTTACCTGGAAACAGTGCTCTTAATGGTTGAAGCTGGAATAGGCGTCACTCTTCTCCCCCGTTTTTTCGATACTTATTCCAACCCCAATCTTCGGTTCATCGACCTAGCAGGCGACACTGATTATGTTTATTCGGTAGCTACCTGGAAAAAAGACTACACTAACCCGTCAATCCCAATATTTCTAAAAGAACTGGGAATAACAGTTGCCGATAAACCTACTCCCAAGAAAAAAAGTCGAACAGAAAACCAGAAAACGCCTTAATCATCCACACTACTATAAATTATGCTACGATTGATTTTACTGTTTCAACTAACGAAGTCTCGCCTCGTTTGGCCAATATAAAGTATAGTTGCTCAAGAGTAGCTTGGGAGAATACATAATTTCGGAAGGCATAGAATTTTTTAGTCTGTAGTTCTGTGTCAGATATACCATACTCGCGTTGAGCAATTTTCTCAAGGTTTGCAATCATCCATTTCGTGCAAGGAGCCGCGAATACCCAGTCATGATCACCTAAATGAGTAATGAAACCTTCAGGATTACGCGGTAATGGAAGTGTCTTGCCGCTATCAGCCAATAATCCAAGCGAAACAACATCCTCTTGCGCTAAAATTGCGGCTGCCCTTAGCCAATTTACTACATCACGTTCATCATCACTAGAGCCGGGATGATTATGAGCACAGGCTGTGGCAACAATCAATTCTGCCGGCATTTTTCGATGTATAAGCTCAGCCAGAGAAAGGATATGATGACTCCCTGTTCCAGCAATACTATATTCCGTTCTTGCCACGCCATTATCTTGCCACTGAAAAACCCACGGTTTGTGAATATCATGCAAAGCCTGAGCGGCAATAACAATATCGCGGTTCATTGGAAAACCGTAGATATCTTTATAAGCACCAAAAAAACCCAGTGATGCTTTAAGGTTAACAGCTACATGAATAGGAAGCCCACCAGGGTAGGCATGGTGACTGCCGTAGCCACTGCCTGGTGCAGCCCAAAAGGGAACTGACGACCTTGTATAATTTGTACAAGGCGGTAAAAATTCCTCATAACCGGATGTTGCCTTTATATACCCTGCCGCAACTAGACGCTGTTTGACAGTTTCTTTTATAGTTCCATAAGCCGTGGTGCGGGATTTTGCAATAATTCAACAACGGCATGCCGTAATGTTATATCCTGTATTTGATTAACGGTTTTTAGTATAAAGTCCCACGCGGAAATTATAACAGCTGATTGCGCAGCCATTTTGACTGGTTCCATTGCCAAACAGTCATCAAGCGATCTTTTTACTGCTTTTATTTCCGGCACTTGGGCTGAAACATCAATCGGTAGTGCCGCTAATGTCAGTGCCGCAGCAGCACCTACCGACAAGCGAAAAAACTCTCTACGATTACAGTCAAGTATTGCCTTATCAAATAGATTATTCATCATATCCCTCCTGGCAATTTGTTAATTAATCTTATTTTATATTAACGCAGCCAAGCCATTGTTATTAGGATGTTAAGATATTGTGAAAATATGGAATAAACATTTCTGCAATATCTTATTTTTAGCCCCATTATTGAAAGAACTTCTGCAAAAAGACTAAAACTCCAACCATAAAAGCTGGAGTTTTAGTCTTTTTGCCTTTTTTGTCTTTAAAATCCGGGAAAATGTATATGGAAACAAGTAAATTATTCGTTTACAATCACTGACACTCCATCAGGAATAACAGTAAAAGTTGCCGCTTCACCAGCGATGCTTTTCGCCATATCAATCGCCTCCGGCAAAGTTTTCGCGGCTTTCATATGCATAGCTTCAATAAAC
Source organism: Bacillota bacterium (assembly GCA_017889635.1). Taxonomy (GTDB): domain Bacteria; phylum Bacillota; class Negativicutes; order Sporomusales; family CTSoil-080; genus CTSoil-080. Next base: position 29,323 of record JAGGAC010000056.1, read on the forward strand.
TTGTGGTCACAACAGTCTGTAACAATAATAACCGTTGCTTTAAGCTGAATCCGAGCAAGGATTTGCGCTTCCCACTGATCGGCAATGGTCTCAGCAGCCTCAATCTTCATAATTTTGTCCATAACTTTTTGAGCGCCGCCAGCTTCTTCAGCAAACCATTTATAGAAAGCTTCACCACCATGACCGTCATTACACGCCGAACAAATAATAATCACGCCGCCTTGTTTTACCGTAGCCTCAGCTGCAGACATCCCCTTAACAGTCTGATAAATATTCTGATCCAGCGGATACCCGCCATTAGATGTTATAACAATATCTGCCGGCACTGCCTTCACTGAAGCCAGCTCACCTACAAACAAACAACCTGCATTATGAGCCTTCTCCATGTCGCCGGCATAGGCTTTAATAATCTTCTTATCAGCGTCAATAACCACATTAACAATAAAAGCTAGTTTCGCTACTTTGGCAGCGTACAGCATATCAATATGTAGCGGATTACCGTTAAGATTGCCAGCCCGCGCTTTATCACTGGCAATAAACTTAGCACAGTGATTTGCCAGCACCGTTTCTTTACTGACGATCCCAGGCAATACACTTTTGCGTCCGCCAGAGAATCCGGCGAAAAAGTGTGGTTCAATAAATCCTTCGGCTAATAGTAAGTCAGCTTCGAGCGCCAATTTATTGATTATGATACTGCCGCCGGACGGCAAAGTCCCAATATTCTTCATTCCTGATACATCACGGCAGTCATGCACAATAATTTTTTCTTCTCGGACAATTTTTTCGCCAAATTTATTGATCATTTCTTCAGTTGTTGTACTGCGGTGAAAGCCGGTAGCAATCAAAAACGTAATATCCGCGTCAGGATTTCCTTGGCGAATCTCCTCAAGTAAGAGAGGCGCAATAATTCTCGAAGGTACCGGACGAGTATGGTCACTTGCGATAATAACTATCTTTCGCTTGCCCTTAGCCAAGTCACGGAGTCGTGGGGAACCGATAGGCTGCTGCAAGGCTTGGCGAACAATTTCAGCTTGCTCTGCTGCAGCATGATAGTTATGAGCCTTCGATTCCAAAACAGCCAATAACTTATCATCAACAATCTCGGTCTCAAGATAGGACTTAGCATAAGGCATTTTTATAGTGGTACCCATTTTTCGTTCTCCTTTTACCAGACATCAGATAGTTATAGAAACCTCTGCTCTGCACTGGCAACAATCGATATTTTCTGTTAACTCATCAAAAAAGATGTGTAGCATTAACAAAATACACCCAAGCACCCAACAAAACGGTATATAAGAGACAATAGCCCACTGTCGCCCGTAAAATGTCTCCTTCCATACCAACCTGACCAGTTGCCGAAGTAGCAATAGCAATGCTTTGCGGCGAAATCATTTTACCGGCAGTAGCCCCGGTTGTATTGGCAGCAGTAATCCATACCGGATCGGCACCAATTTGGACCGCAGTCTGTTTCTGCAGCGCGCCAAACAGTACATTAGAATTTGTGTCACTGCCTGTTACAAAAGTACCCAACGCACCAATAATTGGTGCAATGAAAGGATAAAAACTGCCGGTAGTCTGCGCTAGCGCCACAGCAATATCTGATACCATTCCACAATAGCCCATTACTTTGGCCAAAGCAACAATAGACACTACAGTAATTGTTGTCTTTTGCAACTGAACGCAAGTTTTTTTGAAGACCGCTATAATATCACTGCCTGAAGCACCTTGAAGCCTACCACCAATAAGCGCCCCGATGATTATAAGCGTACCAGGCGTTAATAACCAGGCTATAGTGCTTGGCTTCCCGCCCGGTCCATCATAAATACTAATCGTGGTTTGAATAGCTCCGAGCGCCTTACTCAAAGCAGGAAATACAGTGCTATTCGTGCCAAGAATTAAAATAAACAACAAAACATATGGCGACCAGGCAATACACTGTTCACCAAACGTTGTTTTTGCCTCAGCATTTTTCTGTCCAGCGGCAGATTCACCAGGAAAACGCCACTCCTCTTTAGGCGGAGAAATCTTATTCCATACGGCGATGCCGACCATTGAAAGTACCGATCCAACAATAGCGGTCAGTTCCGGTCCCATATACGCGGCAATCAAAAGTTGAGGAAGAGCAAAAAATACTCCAGCCACAATCGCCATTCCGATTATCCCTTTAAGACCAGACAGACTTCTGGTCATTATCCAGATTAACGCGAGAGGAATGATAATAACAAAGGGAGTTAGTTGAATAGCCGTATCCAGCGTAAGCCGCAAGAGATCCACATCAGCAACTTTAGCTAGAGTAATAACCGGAATTCCCACAGCTCCAAACGCTACCGGTACTGTGTTGGCAATAAGACAAAGAACCGACGCAAAAAATGGATTAAATCCCAGACTAATTAAAATAGCTGCCGGAATAGCAACAGCTGTACCAAACCCGGCCGCCGCTTCCAAAAATCCGCCGAAGCCCCAGGCAATAAGCAGCGCCTGCACCCGCCGGTCACTGGAAAAACTAGCCATAACCCCTTTTATTTTATCCATTGCTCCGGTTTTTAACGTTATATTATAAGTAAAGATAGCAGCAAAAATAACCCACAAAATTGGCCAAATCGCTAGCACTGCTCCATCGAGCGCGCCTTTGACCACCAAATTCAGCGGCATTTGCCAGCCAATCAAGGCTAAAACCATACTAAGAACCATTCCAATAAAACAGGTTTTATGTGCTGGCATCTTCCAGACGCCAAGACTAACCAACAACCATAGTAAAGGAATAAAAGCAATCAATGCTGATAACCCAATTCCAAAGGGGTGCTGCACTATTTGCCACATGATATATTGATCACCTCGCCCATTTATTTTACATACGATTTTACAAACTCCATATGTTCGAGCATTGCCTGGCGAGCTTTCTGAGCATCCTGTTCGCAAATATACTGATATATCTTCTTATGCTGAACTAATAGCTGTTCAATATTATCCGGATCATTTACTATTCTTAGCCGCATAGTACGAATATGATGCTTTAAAGCCTCAGAAATCGCCGAATAGAGATAGTACAACAAAACATTGCCACTCGCCTTGGCAATAGTAAAATGAAATGTCCGGTCTACCGTACTACTAAAAGTCTGATCAATAGTATTCTGTTCAAAATCCTGTATACACTGTCTAAGCAAACCAATATCTTCTTCCCCTGCGGAATGCGCCGCTAAAAATGCGCATTCCGCTTCCAACATTCGCCGCACATCAATCAGTTGAAGCTGGGCATCCTCCTCTAACATGAAAAGGAGTGACAATGGTTCCACAGAACTGTGTCGCAGCGGCTCAACACTAACAAACGACCCCTCACCATGTCTACTTTCTAAAATACCGAGCAGTTCTAGTGCACTGAACGCTTCCCGTATAGTGCTTCGGCTCACTCCAAGCTGAGCCGCCAAATTCCTCTCGGCCGGTAACTTATCACCTTTTTTTAGTTGCCCATCAAAAATCATCTGCTTGACTTGTTGAATGACATTTTGGTACATTTTTTCTTTTTGAATCGGTTCAAAATTCAACGCAAGACTCTCCCCCAGCAGCTATTTAGTCTATATATATCACACTTTCTTGGTCAGGTAAACTATTACGTACCAGGAGAATAGCCATCACGTTCAGTTCATTCAACGTTAATTACTTTGCCGGGATTCATAATCAAATTCGGGTCCAGCGCCGCTTTAACCGCCTTCATCATTTCAATTTCTATTGGATTAGCGTATTTGGCCAGCGCTTGAACGCGTTTGAAACCAATACCATGTTCGCCGGATAATTTCCCGCCCATGCTATAAACTTTACTGTAAATCTCGGCTTGCACCGCCGGCAGAATTTCATCCCATTCTTTTTCACTGTACTTATCCTTGAGAATATTGGCATGAATATTACCATCCCCGGCATGACCGCAACAGTGAATAGCAACATTATATTTTTGACTCAAATCAGCAATATATTTAACGGCTTCCGGAATCTTAGTTACCGGAACAACTATATCCTCCATCGAAAACACCAGACTGCGGGCTCTATCTGCCTCAGCATAGGCTTTTCTTGCTTTCCATATTACCGCTGGGTCGGCAACCAACACTTCTACCGCCCCATTTTCGGTAGCCATTTCATCAATTAAAACGCATTGGTCTTCCAGTAATTCTTCATTGTCACCAGCTATCTGCACAATTATATAATAGCCGTCATTGCTATGCGGCAATTTCTCCCGCAAAAAACTTTCCACACATTGAATAGAAGCATTATCCATAAACTCAACACACACTGGTGAAATTCCAGCCCCCATAAGTTTAGGTGCCAAACCAATCGCCGACTCAAGATCTTTAAAAATAGCCAACAAATCCATAGTGACCTTAGGAAGAGCTACTAATTTCAAATAAATTTTTGTTACAAATCCCAACGTACCTTCAGAACCAATCACTAGATTCATTAAACTATAGCCTGATGCATCTTTCTTCAATTTTCCGCCAAGCGTTATGATCTCGCCGGTCGGAGTAACTATCTCGAGTCCGGCCACCTGATTGCGTGTAACGCCGTACTTAACAGCTTTATTGCCGCCGGCATTGGTTGCTATATTGCCGCCAATGAAAGAACTATCACCACTGCATGGATCGCCAGCATATAAGAATCCTTTATCATTGGCCGCCTTCTGAACTTCCTCGGTTGTTACCCCCGGCTCAGTAACCATAATCATATTTTCGATATCAATTTCCAAAATTTTATTCATTCTTTCTAACGCCACTACAATGCCGCCTTTAAACGGAACAGCAGCACAAGCTAACCCTGTTCCGGCTCCCCGTGGCACAAGAGGTATACTACTGCGATTAGCCAATTTGACGATTTGAGCAACTTCTTCAGCGTTCGCTGGCAATACAGCAACCTCTGGAGCCTTAACATAATGAGGATCAGTTACCTCATCATGCGAATAAGGCTCTAATTTATCCTGATCGGTGTAAACATACTTTTCACCAACAATTTTCTTAAGTTCTTCCACTACTTCTGAAGTAACCGCATTATACTTTGTCATTTTTTAAATCCTCCTCTTTTTTATGAAGGGCCGTTCATATTTGTTAGATAATTTAGACTATTATTGTTTCACTCTAGCGCATTTCCTATTAAATTTATAATTGGTCCGGTGGCCCTACCACTACTTTCATTGTATCGCTTCTTATTGTATTTGTCTATATTTTACACAAATATACAGACCGCCCGAAATCATCATAACTTATAAACAAGCCAGGAGCAGCCACGTTAAAAACACTGCTCCTAGCTTGTTACCAGTTGACTACCATTTACCTTTTTTCATATGACCTTCAAGTTCGGCTTTTGAACGCTGCTTAATGACATAAACTTCATCTTTTGCTTTTTCAAACGTTGATACACAAGGAGGATCGAGGTTAATACCGATCCCCTCCTTCGATAATTCAACTATCTTATCAACTAGTTGAATTATCTCCATATGAATATCATTAGTTCTTTCCGCCGCATAAACTTTCTGAGCGTCCTCAGCGCCAAGCTCAACAAATTTGTCTTTAGGAGCACCACACTTCGGACAGGCATCCGGCGCATCAGTTCCTTCATGAATATAATTACAAACACTACATTTAAACAATTTCTTCATTATTTTCCCTCCTTGTTTATAAAAACAATACCCTTGTATTGTTTTCAATTTATCTGTCAGCAATACCGGCAATCATACAACTACCCTTTTCATATTAGAAATTTCTTTGTATTAATAATTATTCGCCGCAAAATAAAAATATCCTTCTTTTTGGGAATATTTACAAGGAAGGCTGTAAGCCCTCAATATGCACAAGTAAAGTTGCAAAACAATACTCACTACAATTAAAAGCGCACTTTTCCAATGAAATTCCAATAAAACTATTCGATGTAACATACTAAATAGCTATACTTAATTTTCATAACAAGGTGGTGGTATGATAATCATGATATCGCTGGTCAATACTCCTTTTTCTAATGCGGCCCAACAAAAAAAACTTGTGGCTAAAAGTGATGATTCATTAGTAGCTCAGCCATTTTCTAACCCCAAAGAAGCAACCGCATCAGTCCAGCTACCTGATTATAATAGTACTGACTTTATACTTAATATATCAAATAAAACACAGAAGCTTGCTAATACTAAGCAAACGTCGCCCCCTACATCAGATGGCGAAGCCTTACTTAAATCCGCCCAAAAATCCTTATACGGAATTTACTATCGGCTGCTAATAGGAAAAGAACTTGCAAATAGAGCAATACATACTAAAAATGAAAAAAAGAAACAAGCCATTCAAGTACAACTAAATAAACTTAACTCGGAAATTAACAACATTAGTGCATCAACTAAGTACAAAAACATTAAGCTCTTTTGTGACTCAACTACAGCAACAAAAGATGATCGTGATATTATTAATTGTTTAAAAAGCGATTGGCTGGAATCGGCCGAAAATGTAATCAAAGAACGCTATGGGCTGACAGGCGACAACTCTAGTATCAACATTTTTATCGATGAAACGTCTAAACCTTATCTTGCCGCTACAGAATTCAACATCAATACCGATGGAAAAGCAATTGATCAGTCTCTGCGAATCGCTATTAAAAGTGCGCTTCCCGCTACCTTGCCAAACGGCGGGGAAGCTCCCTATTATGATGACCGGACAATTACTCACGAAATGGTCCATGCTATTATGGGGCGAACGATGAATTTTGCTTCTGTTCCGATTTGGTTCCAAGAAGGCGCAGCAGAATTTATCCACGGAGCAAATGAGCGGGTAGTCGGTGATTTGGCGTATCTTGGCGGCGGGATGCTAGGCGCCGAGAGAATTCAGGATGCCTTAGGCGACGGTACTGATAAAAGCTGGATTAATGACAGCCAACATTACTCAGCAGGCTATATGGCTGTACGCTACTTACATGAGCAAATCAAAGCAGCCGGACATAGCGGCGGAATTAAAGATTTATTTACCGAACTAAAGAATAATCCGACAATGACCTTTGATCAAGCATTGCGCAATGTTTCCAATTATCGAGGTGGCACCAAGGCTTTTGTTAGAGACTTTCTAGGCCATAATCATGGCGCAAAATTTATTCATAGTCGTGATGTCGCTGGTGAATTTAAAAATGCGCAAGCCGGTGGGGACACTGGCGGAATCGGCGGAGCTAACGCCGACAACGGACCTGTCCAAACAGCTAAATCAGTAATTCCTGACATTAGTCATTCTACCGATACACCACTAAAGAGCTACAAAATATCCTGGCCAACTTATGAACAGAATGCTATAAAGAATATACAAATCGGAACAAACCATAACAAATCAGTTTATTATGATATCTTTAAACTTGACAGCGACGTAATTGGAACAAAGGATATAAATGTTTTAAAATATCCTACTGAGGCTATTTCAACATATAATAACGCTCTATCATATGTTTCCAACGCCCTGGAAAAAATCAGCAAATTGAAAAATCAACTTAAAACCTCTTCTCCATCACCAACTACTACAAACGGTCCACACCTTCCAGATGCCGCAGCCGCCCGAAAAATGGCAGCAACTATAAAAGCAAGTCTCAACCAGACAACTTTTTTGTCACAAGCAAATATGCAGCCAGACCGTGTATTGCAGCTTTTATAGCTGCAGAAATTGCCTTTCTATGTTAAATATTAATTATGTTCTATACTTCTCAGTTGACAAGAAAAAGCCCGGAAGGCGTTCCTTCCGGGCTTTTTCATACACAAGCTACTATGAAATTCTAACAATATTCTCTATTCCTTCGGAGCTAGTTTCCCCCCATCAGTTAAAGTATAAGTTTCAGCGTTCAACCAGCTATTGGCACTCAGGCTGGAATCATAATAAATCGTATACCCATTGTCGTCAATGTTAGCTAAACTTGTATCGGCATCAGTAAATGTTGTCAGATACGACGTTCCGGTTACACTCCATGTGCTTGTTTCATCAAGTGTCAAATTAATTGCTGAAGCTGTATTTTCACCGTTGATAGTACCAGTCAGGCTACTGTTATTTTGTAATATCAGAGTAATCGAACTGACACTATCTGCAACCACATCACCAACCAAGGTTTGACTATTTGCGGTAAAGGTCACATCAGCGCCATTCTCGCCTTCCGTGCCCCATTTATCGGCGCTGGCCTTTAAAACAGTTCCTGACGCAACAGCCGCACTTACACCAGTCAGGTTAATTACCGCTGTCGTGTTTGTACTATAGAACAATGGTCCAACTTCCGCCGTTAGTGATCCGCCTGTCATAGTAAAGGTTCCTGTTCCTACCTCGGCATCGCCGGAGAAGCTTTGATATATCATCGCCCCACATTTTTTTGCTCCCGACAAAATGGTGTCAGTTAAAGTTATCGAGTTTAAACCTTCAATAACAGCGCCTTCTGATCCGGTAGCCGTAATTGTAGCTCCATCTATTGTAATAGCTCCTGTCGAATAAATTCCAGGCGAATTTCCCCCAGACGTATTCATAGTACCGCCGCTAACATTTACAGTTCCGCCGCCACGATCAGTCGCAATAGCTGCGCCACTTGCTCCCGCGGTTGTAATAGTCACATTATTAAGATTTAATACGCCAGCATTAGTTGCATCCACACCATGCCCCAATCTGCCGGTGCAATCAATCGTAACATTAGTCAGATTAACTGTTGATCCTGAATCAGTTGCAAAAACCCCATTAGCTCCCAAGCCACTTGTAGACACCGAACAATTAGAAAGGTTTATTATACTAGCAGCACTTGCCAAAATGCCAGCGTTAAGACCATAAAAACTACTGTCGTCCTCTGAAGAAGAATCACCACTTGTTGTTACCGTTGAATTTGACAGTGTTAATGTCCCGCCATCGGTTACATAAATGCCGTATTCATCCGGCTCAGTTGCGATAAGTCGGCGCCAGCTTCCCACCGTCGGTTAACGTATAAGTCTTGCTGTCCAGCCAGCTATTGGCGCTCAAACTGGAATCATAATAAATTGTATAACCATTATCATCAATGTTAGCTAAACTAGTATCGGCATCAGTAAATGTTGTCAGATACGATGTTCCGGTTACACTCCATGTGCTTGTTTCATCAAGTGTCA
>JAGGAC010000114.1 GCA_017889635.1 Bacillota bacterium
TTAGTTTTCAAAGAACACTTTTTCGTTCGCGCCCCGTTTGAGGCGACTTGTATATGTTAACATAACCTTGCGGTGTTGTCAACATCTTTTTTTGTTTCTGTCTTGCGTTTGCCGCCTGTTTGAGGCAGCTTGTATATACTATCACTTTTTTTAACTTATGTCAACTACTATTTTATAGTAGTTGAGGTTCAATCAAATCTTTGGAGCGGAAAACGAGATTCGAACTCGCGGCCATCGCCTTGGCAAGACGATGCTCTACCACTGAGCTACTTCCGCTTCGGAATTAATAATATATCAGGATAATCTGTCGCTGTCAACTACCACCTTTTGGAATTATTCCAATTACCGTACCATATTACCGTTCAGGAAGCTCCTTCTTCACTCTTTGTAATAACTGCTTTAATTTCGTCAAACCGCATTGGAGTATAATTGATACACTCTACACTTACATTGAAAAACTGGGTATCCTCATACTTTAAATGATGAGTATGCCCGTGAATGTTAGCATATGGCATGTTCTTGCTCATATATAATGGATCATGGGATAAGATATAAAACTTTTCATACACAATAGGATAGCGGTATACTTCCTCAAAACCAACTTCACGCCACCAGGTCACCGAACGCCCCTCATCATGATTTCCTATAATCAGCGTTTTATAGCCATGTAAGCTTTGGATAATTTGAGTTGTTTTCTCCTTGTTGTAAAAAGAAACATCGCCCAACACAAACACTACATCATCCTTACCAATCATCTGATTCCAGTTTTGAATCATAGTATTATCCATTTCGTCAACTGTTGCGAATGGCCGATTTTCATAACGTATTATGTGCTTGTGACCAAAGTGCATATCAGAAATCATAAATATGTTTCCCATACCATCAACCTCACATTCTATTTTATAGATGCGGGGCAACTGTTAGCAGCTCTCCTAACGCCCTCACCATGCGAAAAATTCCCATCCTAGTGTAACCGTATCACCTGCAACAAACACAAATTCTTGAAATTCATATACAGCAGTAGCCAGAAACATAGAAGCAGCAGACTATAATCCCCTAGTCCCTCACTCACTCAATTAATAATCCTATAATAGCAAAAAACATCATAACAATTCTCTTAATAACCAGTTTATATATATACCAGCAAAATAGTTTATTTTTTAAGAATCCAAACTATCTTCAATTTTTCTTACTCTAACAACAGCCCAATAAGCCATCCTATCACCAAATAGGCTTGTCCTTAAAAACCTTATCCCCGATAGTCACTGTTACAAATAAAAAATTACTGCAAACTAAGAACACGATATCGTACTATATAAACAAAAGGCTTCGCCAGCTAGTAAGCTAACGAAGCCTTTGTTTTATTGTGAACAGATAACAGAAGTTAACTGCCAACCCCCTGCTTGTAAGACATCAACAGAGCTAGTATAGCATAGTTTAGTCACTGATTTAGCTGGCGACCCCGGCAGGATTCGAACCTGCGACCTTTTGATTCGTAGTCAAACGCTCTATCCAGCTGAGCTACGGAGTCGTATATATCTAAAACAGCCTTCCTTAGAAACTATAAGCCAGTTTCTGTTTTAGGAAACTATCTATCTAACGCTATTACAGCGTTCTTCCCTTAGGTTCTGATTCCCGTCAGGAAGCTCCCCTACCAAAATTCGGGTTTCTGCCTCGTGGAGTTTACCGCTTTTCACTAGGTCGTCGCCAACCTACTCACTCTCTGTGCACTTTATGACTACTATCGGCTACGGGAGTCGATTTCATCGTCGTCAGAGCATAACTCTGCCCCATCTTGCGATAGGCACGAACACTACGACCATCACAGGTCGTGGCAGCCTGGACTTTCCTCAATACCGCATAACGCGGTACAGCAGTTTCCAGTTTCTAAGGAAGACTGGATTTCTATATTCTTGGCGGAGCGGGTGGGATTTGAACCCACGCAGGCCTCACGACCTCTAACGATTTAGCAAACCGTCCTCTTCAGCCACTTGAGTACCGCTCCATTTGATATCATGGCTCCTCGAGCAGGACTCGAACCTGCGACCGATCGGTTAACAGCCGATTGCTCTACCAACTGAGCTATCGAGGAATAATACACCAACCAACAACTACCTATAGAATCGAACTCCTGCCCCCTACTTGCAAGGCAGGTGCTCTCCCAGCTGAGCTACGCCCCATATCGTTATACAGTTTGCCATTATAGCATTGATCTTTATACAAATTCAACAAGTAATTAATGGCATTCTTGCTTAAGGAATATTGTTGGATCAGCTATATTATTATGACAACTAAACTTCCATCTTTCCCGTATCATCGGAGTTATTACTATACCAGTTAATTCGATTATTGTCAACTATGACTATGACAATTTTTATTTTAGACTAACTTATCATTATTCAATTGCTTAAATAGATCACTTATGGAACACCTTTACTCACGACCTCTCGCTTTCCTCTAGAACACCTATTTTACACTTCTAGCCAATCGAAAACCAATATAAGTAATCCTGCTGCTAACAGCATAGTTGAAACGGTAGTCTAGACCACAAGCATAAAAATTCATATCGCCACCTCGTATAGAATGAAACGAACCTGACAGTGGACCGGTTGGATTGTCACCGTGGGCATAGTAGTTCCTGTCATACCAGTCCCAGCACCATTCCCACGCATTACCGCTCATATCATACACCCCTAATTCATTAGGTCTTTTCTGACCTATCGGCTGAGTTCTATGACAAGAATTATATTTATACCAAGCAACTTCGCTCATATCATTGCTTCCGCTGTATTTATATCCATGACTCTGCATACCGCCCTTAGCCGCATACTCCCATTCCGCCTCTGTAGGTAACCGGTAACCACTCGTATTAAAATCACAAATGATGCTATTATCCTGTTCAGAATATGCAGGAGTTATCCTCTCTTTCCGGCTGAGCCAATTGCAGTACTGCACCGCATCATACCAAGTCACACCCACAACCGGCTGCAATCCACGCCCCCAGTTAAAATCCTTGGGTTTATTCCGCCCAGTGTCGTGACAAAATTCATCATACTCTTCAAAGGTAACTTCGTATTTATTTATATAAAAACTATTCACCGTAACCTGACGCACCAGTTGTTCACTGCGTATGGCACAACTGGGTTTATCCCCCATGTAAAAGCTACCACCCTCCACCAATACTAGGTTTTGCGATGCAGCATATACTGCCGGCAACCCTATGGACATAACAAGCAACCACATAGCAAGAGAAAAACAAGACCTTACTTTTATCCCCTTTATACTTATCACCACGGCCTCCCGTATATTCTGCATTATCACTTTATTAAGCCTAAAGGCTTATTCTTCCACACATAGTTACCCAGTTTGTCAATGTAACCGATTGTATGTTGACCGTCAAAAACACTGGCCAGGCCGCCGGAAAATGATCCGTACCATAGGAACGACGGTGGAATAACAATATCTCCGGAATAATTTATGTAAGCGTTGCCCATTTCTGTCCCGACTACAGCTAACCCCTCACGGAATTCAAGCAGAGGTGAAACTGGCTTCCACGGTGTACCGGACAGACGATTCAGATATTGGGGCTGTATCACCATGTTGCCCGCTTTGTCTATAAAGCCCCAACAGCCGTTAACTTTAACTGCTGCCAAACCTTCATGAAAACCGCATGCAGCCTCAAACTGGAGTGAAATTGCAAATTTACCGCCAGTATCAACGAATCCATACAACAGGTTATTGCCGATTTTCTTACCAATGACTGCCATGCCTTCACTGAAAGCGCTAGCATTATCAAACTCAAAAGCCACGACTACCCTGCCATCCTTGTCAATAAAACCAAACTTCCCATTTTTGGCAGCAGGCGTAATATTTTCCCGGAAAGGCATAGCAAAGTCAAGCACAGGGTCAATAATAATCTTTCCTGACGAATTCATGAATCCCCAGTATCGCTTCTCGCCAACCCGAAAGGCTCCTTCCAGCGCAAAGGGAATCAATTCTCCTTGCATATCTCCGGCATACTCAAAAGAAGTTTGCAACACCACAGTACCTGTTTTATCAATAAATGCTACCCGTGTATCCTCAATACGTACCGCAGCGCGTCCGTTACTGAACGATCGAACGTCAGAATACCGTGCAGGAATTGCAACTTTGCCAGTATTATCAATAAATCCAACCCGGCCTTGCGCCTCCGACCGAACTGCTGCTAAGCCTTCGCTAAAATTCCATACTGCCGCATATTGGGGAGTTATGACAAAGTTACCCGTAATATCAATGAACCCCCACTTATCCGTATTAATAGGACGCGCCGCTGCCAAACCTTCGGAAAAATCGCTTGCATCTCGAAATACTGGCTTTATAACCACACGACCGGTCTGATCAATAAAACCAATCAACCCATCGGTTTTTATCCGATACAAGTGAGATTCAGAAAGTGCCGCATGAACGACAGTTATCATTGCAACACTTACAGTGATTATTGTGACAATCCAGAGGACTGCCATTATTTGATATTTGCTTTGTCTCATTTTCAATCATCCTTCAAGACTATTTTTGCCGTATCTCTAGATTTAAGGATACTCCATCTGCCGGATCGCACCATCTTAGTCATGCTAGTTGGCCAACCACCAGCCTCTTGACGTTTGTATATGATTACTTGAATGTAAACGAATTAATCATTAACTTAACTTCAGCTTCATATTTAGGAAATAAGGTTTTCTCAGTACCAGCAATGATGACATATGCCTTGTTATAATATAATGTTAAAACTTGCAACATGACAAAATCATAGCCGTCTTGTTTGCAGGTATATGACAATAGTCTGGCAGGCTGATTAGAAAGTGTAAAAGGCTCGTTACTAATAAGCCGGAAATTATCAAAGCCTCTGCGTAACTGAACAATGCTAAGTGCCGTATACTTTTCCAGAGTTAAGCCAGGATAAGGACTTACATCTTCTAGCACAATATTAGCATTAAAGTGCGGTTGTCCCACCGGTTCAGCCGACGACATAAATGCTACTACTGAACCCATAATTCCTTCTTTTGCCCACCAATCACCGGGATACTGCAAATAAAAATTATTCGCTTTGTTTTGATATGTGACAGTATTTTTAGTTTCAGCCGCCAAACCATGCGCTGCGCACAAGAGGTATACCACTAATATACTGATGCTGCTTATTTTTTTTAGCATGAAAAGCGATTCCTCCTTTAAACCAAAATAACGCAATTTAGCCTACTGAGACCAGGTCAATCTGGTTAGCTGCTAATGTCGCCAAACTACATAATCCAATTTTGAAAGACTTTTACTCTCTGAAACTCTCCCAAGGCAAACATCCTCTTGCGGCAACTGGTGCTGTCACAAGAAAGCTTACATATATTATCCATGCTGTACTTCGCGACCATAAGCCTTATAAGCCTTTAGATAGAGTACAATTAAGTTCGCAAAAGTAAAAAAAGGAAAAGCCATCGAAAGCTCCAAAAAGGTAAGTGTCAAGCAAACCTAAAGGAGTGTATAAATCG
>JAGGAC010000115.1 GCA_017889635.1 Bacillota bacterium
TCCGGACTATGGTTTGGTTTCTCCGGCACAGTTTATTCCTGTTGCCGAGGAAAGTAATTTAATTGTGGAAATTGGTGAATGGGTTTTGCGGACAGCTTGCTTATTTGGCAAAAGGCTGCATGATGCGGGTTTAACGAATGTGCATATGTCTGTTAACGTGTCGGTTAAAGAATGGCTGCAGGATGATTTTGCCGATAAGGTTGCAAGTGTTTTAGAGGAAACTGCGTTTCCCATGGACTGCTTAATTTTGGAAATTGTTGAAACGATGCTTATCGAAAATTTTAAAAACGTGACTTACAAAATTTGCAATTTAAAGAAGCGGGGAATCAGGATCTCGCTGGATGATTTCGGCACAGGATATAGTTCTTTGACCTACCTCAGTGAATTACCGGTAAACACCATTAAAATTGACAAGTCCTTTGTGGATGCTTTGCTGGAAAAAAGTAATTATGCCGCTATTGTGGGAACGGTTATTCAGTTGGCACATGAAATGGGATTTGATGTTGTCGCCGAGGGGGTTGAAACGGCAAAACAAATGTCATTTTTACAGGAATTGAAGTGTGATAGAATGCAAGGTTATTTTATCAGTAGGCCGTTGCCAGAAGAAAAAATATGGGAAAAATATTGTCAGAGTATGATATATACAAATCTAGAGACAAAATAGCAGAATTCAAATCGAAATCAAGTGTCCTGTCAAAGTGACCGTGGTTTCGAATCCACCCTCCCCGTTAGAGCAATCAAGGCTCTAGAGTATATCTAGGCCCTTTTAATTTTATCTAGTTATGGTTAACTTGTATCCACAACAGGCCCAAAATGAAATTTTGCCACTTGTTTACAGGGAAAAACGTTGGCTAACACAGATAAATAATTATTTTTTAAGACGCTTCTCAAATTCTTCGAGAGCTTTTCTTTTTTCTAACGAAAAGCCGCCAGAAAGGCGGTTAAGTTAATACTTAAGGACCAAGGTATTTCCCATAGTCCCAGCGTCCTCGTTCAATCCTGCCATTATTAGCATAATACTTCGTTCCATACCCATCGGGAATTGCTCCTGTAACAGTTCCTTCGTAACGATCCCCGTTGGACCAGATGGATATGCCATTGCCTACCATGGCGCTATTTTTGAAGTCTCCTTCATAACGATTCCCATTGGACTAGGTATGAACCCCTTTACCGGTGCGCCAATTATCGTAGAAGTCCCCTTCGTAGCGTTCGTCAGTTGGCCAGGTATACAATCCTTTGCCGGTGCGCTTTTGGTCCACCCAATCTCCTTCATAGCGGTCGCCGTTGGGGTAGGTCATGATGCCCTTGCCGTTGGATTCCCTTCACGACTTCGCCTACGTAGCGCCGACTGTCAGGATAGGTAAGTGTAATTTGGGGGGCTGCTTTCTTCTTCTAACTTTTAAAATAGATGGTACTACTGATAAAAGAGATTCAATAGCAATTTATTATTGAATGTAAAGTACTTTGGGTAGTTCATTTTTTCATACTTAAAGCCGTTACCTTTTTCGTCATTGTGCGTTTATATCAATGTTGATGGGAAATCTTGAAAGAAGTTTTCGTGAAATCGAATAATTACAGGCTGCTTTGGCTGTTGGCTAGTATAAGTGTCAGAATGCAATAGATATAGTAATAGAGAGGGTAAATATATACTTCGGCTATTAGAAAATTAGTTCTAGTGATTACTCAGATAAGGGGCATGGCGGATTGAAAGGAAAGACATGGGGATTATCGAGCTTGGCAGATCGGTAATGTATTAG
The DNA here is from genome assembly GCA_017889635.1 of Bacillota bacterium. Taxonomy (GTDB): domain Bacteria; phylum Bacillota; class Negativicutes; order Sporomusales; family CTSoil-080; genus CTSoil-080. The sequence goes on from JAGGAC010000115.1 coordinate 1,758, forward strand.
AAGGGGGACGTAAGATGCAGTTTCAACGATGGTCTATACTACTTTGTGGGATATTGTTATTGGTATCAGCATTCTGCGGGCTGTGCAACGAGTTATCTAAGGCTGAGGCAGCTACACCTTCATCTGCTGCTCAGGAGTCTATACCTAAGTACACTGTTAACTACATTGACAAAACAGGTAAAATTGCTTTTTCAGTCCAAGATCAATCTTTCATTCCACGATTTTTGGAAGGATTGGCGGTCATTGAGCAAGAGAGAAATTATGTATACATCGATAGAACTGGCAAGGTGGTAATTTCGCCGAATAAACATTGCCTTGTAGGTGGGTTTTCCGAAGGCCTAGCGCCAGTCCAATTGGGGCTTTATTGGGGTTATATCGACAAAACCGGTAATACGATAATTGAACCGAAATTCCGTTATGTACATTGCTTCCACGAAGGTATGGCAGCGGTTAAGGCAGGCGCATGGGGGTGGGGTTTCATCGATAAGACCGGTAAAGTGAAGATTGATCTAAATTATCATGGAGTTTGTGAGTTTTCAGGAGGGTTGGCAGCAGTCCAAACGGTGGACGAATTAAAAAGCTGGGGATACATTAACAAGGAAGGTTTCATGGTAGTTCCACCACAATATGACGAAGCCAGGAACTTTTCTCAAGGTCTTGCGGCAGTAAATCTGTATGAGAAGGGGCAAAGCAAGTGGGGGTATATTGATTCAACAGGTAAACTGACGATTCCTGTTCAATATCAAGATGCAAGGGGTTTTTCTGAAAGCCTAGCCGCTGTTCAGATGGAGAATAAGTGGGGGTATATCGACAAGACTGGACGTATGATGATTCGAGTGCAATATCAGACAGTCAGAGATTTTTCCGAAGGCTTGGCAGCTGTTCAATTGAATGGTAAGTGGGGCTATATTAATAAGGACGGACGCGTGGTTATTAAGTTGCAATTTAGTAATGCAGGAGATTTTTCCGAAGGCTTGGCAGTTGTTCAGGTGGATGGCAAGTGGGGCTATATTAACAAGACTGGCAAAATAGCAATTCCAGCGGAATATCAAAATGCAGGCAGCTTTGCTGAAGGATTGGCGGGTGCGATAAAGTTCCAATAAAAAAATTAGGCTTAGGCACTTTCCGGATTATGTGTATGCGGGGTGATAGGGTGTCAAAGGTAGGAGTATTGCGGACAGTACTGTATAACATGATAGGATTAATGATCATTATCGGACTGGTTTGGCCGGGAGAAGGATTGGCTCAAGACAAGGAAAACGACATGATCCTTGTGGAAGGTGGATCTTATATTATGAGACCAGCGTTCCACGATCAGCCAGGTCCTGGGAACCCGAATCTCAAAGTAACGTTAAATAACTTTTATATAGGTAAGTATGAAGTGACTTTTGAAGAATACGACCTGTTTTGCATATTAACCGAACGGAATAAGCCTAGTGATCAAGGGTGGGGACGCGGCCAACGTCCGGTGATAAATATATCATGGCAAGATGCTGTGGACTACTGCAACTGGCGTAGTGAACTAGAGGGGGTGACTCCAGTCTACAGTGGAAAAGGTATTAAAACAGAGTGCGACTTTAAGACTAATGGCTATCGCTTACCTACCGAGCCTGAGTGGACGTACGCTGCTAGAGGAGGGCAAAGAAGCGGGGATTATAAATATAGTGGCAGCAGTGATGTCGACAAGGTTGCTTGGTATGAAGGCAACGCAGGGATAATGACACATCTTGTCGGAGAAAAACAGGCTAATGAAGTTGGCTTATATGACATGAGCGGTAATGTAAACGAATGGTGCTGGGATCCGTCTTATTGGATGAATAGATATGGACCGCCGGAGAAAAGCCTGCGCGCTTACCGGGGCGGTAGTTGGCGTAGTGATGCCCCCATTTTAGCCGGAGATGTAACAGGGCTTGATATGACTTGCAGCTATATTGGTTTTCGCGTGGTAAGGACTGCTCCAGGATGACCTGCAGTGACCGTTGGCAGGAAGCACAAAGTGATGGAGAAACTGTCTTCATATATAAAAGGAAAAAACAGATGAAAAGGTGGCGTGTAAGGATGCTGGCCAGGTTTGTAAGGTATAGGAAAGCGTGGATATTTTTGTTTTTAGTGTTGATTACGGCAGGCGCAGAGGCGAGTGCTTCAGACCTGACTGGGGAAAATAAACCGGCTGCAGTAGCGAGTGATATGATACTTGTGGAAGGCGGCACTTTTCTCATGGGCGATACGTTTGGCGATGGCGAACCGGAAGAACAACCTGTACATCAAGTTACTTTGCGCAGCTTTTATATTGGCAAGTATGAAGTAACCAATCAGGAATATGCGGTTTTTTGTCTGGAAACCGCAAGAAACGGCGGCTGGGCAACCTGGAATTGTCCGGCTATTTATGCATCTTGGTATGATGCGGTAAGTTATTGCAATTGGCGAAGCGAAAGGGAAGGCTTGCAGCCTGCTTATTCTGGTGACGGCAAAGACATTGTTTGTGATTTTACAGCTAATGGATACCGGCTGCCAACAGAAGCCGAATGGGAATATGCGGCCAGAGGCGGAAAAGAGAGTCGCGGTTATATGTATAGTGGCAGTAATCTTGCTAATGAGGTGGGATGGTATGATTTTAGTTACGGGCATCCGATAGGACAAAAGCGAGGCAATGAACTCGGTATTTATGATATGAGCGGCAATGTCTGGGAATGGTGCTGGGACTGGTATGGCGAATATGATGAAGACGATGTTGAAAATCCGCAGGGGCCATCAACCGGAATCTACCGCCTTTATCGCGGTGGCGGGTGGGGTTATCAATCAACTTTGCGAGTATCTCAGCGCAGCAGGGCTGGTTATACGCCTGATCGCCGTGTTGGGATTATCGGTTTTCGTCTTGCAAAAACCTTTAATGTAGAAAAGTAGTTGTGCGGGAGGGGAAAAATCACATGAAAAAGCGTGTGGCAGTTTTATTAATAGTGTGGATGGTATGCCTGCAGAGTAGTGTTTTTGCTGCAGATTGGGTACGGGTTGGAAATGGTGAGAATTACATAGACAGTGAAACCGTGGTCAAAAATAAAAAATTACTGTGGTTTTGGGAATTATCGATAAATGAGAAAACACAGGATAAGAGACTTATTCAGTACACTATCAGCCTGAGTGCTCCGTACAGAGTGTCGTCATATTGGGGTTACAGCTATAATTCAAAAAATCAACCGCAAGATGGAATTCTTCATACTCATTCTCTTCAAGGTCCAGTGGGAGAACAGCTGAAAAAGGAAATAACCGTCGCTCTGGGTCATGCGAAAGACGGAGAACACTCGGAAGTTATGCCGGTGCTGCCGGACTAAAAGCAGATATTTGTCAGATATAAATAAACTGGGCCTATTTTGCCCAGTTTATTTATGCTTAGATGATATTCCTGTTATAAAAGTTGTGAGAAGTTAATGCTGGAATCGTTAGTTTTATATTAAATAACTGGTAATGGCAGGAATTTAACTGGTTGCAGAGAATTTTGTGGATTATTATAAATAAATATCACGGTGTTGAGTTTACTGCGAAGTTACCCATATCAGCCGATGGAAAACTATACCCGGATGGTGCCAATTGCCGGTAAAGTCATTACTATTGGCAGAGATCCCGGTAATGATTTTGTTTTAGACCACCCCATGGTATCGCGGTTTCATGCGAAGGTTGTCGTAGCGGCTGACAAGCACTATGCCGAAGATCTGGGCAGCATGCATGGCACCTTTGTAAACCAACGGCGGATTGTTGGCCATCTATGACGAAACTTCCGGACAAGTCAGAATTGAACTGTTCTGATAGCGACAATTGTTATGAAACGGAAAGATTGACGGCACGAACAAAAAACTTTTTGGCCGTTACTTTTCAATTTTTGATTCGTTTAGTTTGCTAGAAGCGAATCAAGGAGGCTGGAAGGATGTAAAAAAACGGAGGTGAATTGTTATTTACCTCCGTTTTTTCAACCGTTTTGCTATAAAGCTATGCCAGCCCCAGGGGTATACCATGAGGCTCAAACTTGCAGCAGGCAGAGCAGGCGATGGCACAGAAGGATTATTAATTTTTAGGGGGTGACATAGGTGCAGAGATTCAAAAAGGTTGTGGCTATAGGTGTAATACTTCTGATTGTAGCAGCAGTTTTCCAGTTGGGAATTCCGGCCTCCGCAGAGCTGGCTGCCGGTGACCGGTATCACATCATTTTGAAAGATGGCTTATATGGGTACATAGATAGTGGCGGGAAAGTAGTTGTCAGGCCTCAATTCGCTTTTGTCCGAAATTTCAGTGAAGAACTGGCTGTTGCCAAACCTGTAGGTTCAGAAATGTATGGCTATATCGACAAGACCGGCAATTTTGTCATACCACCGCAGTTTAAGCAGGCGTACGACTTTTCCGAAGGGCTGGCGGCAGTGGATCGTGGTTATATCGATAAGCAGGGGAGCGTTGTCATTAGTCGTCCGGGAGACCCTTTTCATAATGGCAGAGCCCGTCAGCACGGTAAGCCTGCCAGTATTATCGACAAGACCGGCAAGGTAATATTGGATACGCAATATGACGAAGTATGGGAAACCAAGAGTGAACTAATTGCTTTTATTCAGGACGGTAAGATGGGCTTTATGACTTGGGATAAAAAGGTAGTTATACAGCCACGGTATCAAGAAACCAGATACCGGCCGGAGGATTTGTTTGGGGAAAGCATTACTCCAGTTAACATTAGGTTGGCCAACAAGTCCAAGTGGGGCTTTATTGATAAGAGTGGCAATACGGCAATTGAGTTTGAATATGATTGGGCCGAGCAATTTCAGGAAGGTCTGGCTGTCGTCGGTAAAGGAAAATTGTACGGATATATGGGTTCCGATGGAAGGCTGGCAATACCGCTGCGATTTGAAAATGCCGGGAATTTCAACGAAGGGTTGGCCGCAGTCCAAGTTGACGGGTTATGGGGTTTTATTGATAAAGAAGGCAATATGGTGATAAAACCTGAATATCTGGGTTTGATGTGGGGTTCGCCGTTGGAGTTTCATGAGGGTTTAGCTGCGGTCCGGACACCCAATGGAACCGGATTTATAAATAAGGCGGGAGAAATGGTTATTGCGCCGGTTTATCGGACTGCCGAACATTTCTCGGACGGAATAGCTGAAGTGTACTTTCCTAACGGTCTGAAAGGGTACGTGAGTCAAGCCGGCGAGTATGTTTGGGAGCCTAGCCGCTAGCGGTACCGACGGGAAGCATTGACGGCTTATGTCCGGCATCTAACCCGCCCAGGTAGTTTGGATAGGAGGCAACAGGATGACAGGATTGATTCGGAGGGTATTGTATGTATTTGCGGGAGTATGGGTTTTTCTATGTCTGATAACCCCCGGGCATAGTTTTGCCCAAGAGACGGCAAATAAGATGGTGTTGGTGGAAGGCGGAACATTTCGCATGGGGAACGAGTTGCACAAACCTAGCTATGACCTGTATGACAAGAATCCTGTGCGGCTAATAAATGTAAAGGATTTTTATATTGGAAAGTACGAGGTTACTTCCGCGGAGTATGATCTTTTCTGCATGGCTACCGGGCGGTCAGAGCCAGCAAGCGGCCGTGGCGGACGAGGGCAATGGGCTGTCGTTAATATCACCTGGCAGGATGCTGCAGACTATTGCAACTGGCTTAGCGAAGTCGAGGGCTTAACCCTAGTATATAGCGGGAAAGGTGATAATACTATTTGTGACTTTGCGGCGAATGGCTACCGCCTGCCCACCGAGGCCGAGTGGGAGTATGCGGCGCGGGGAGGAAATAAAAATACTGGCCATAAATACAGCGGCAGCGATAATCCAGATGAAGTGGCCTGGTATCAAGACAACTCGGGCGGAATAACACATCCGGTGGGGGCAAAAAAGACTAATGAGCTAGGGCTATATGATATGAGCGGCAATGCGGCTGAGTGGTGTTGGGATAGGTATTTCAGCTATGACAGGTTTGGTCCTCCGGAAAGAAATCTGCGTGTTTTTCGCGGGGGGAGTTGGTGTAACAGCGCCGATAATGTAAGGGTTTCAACAGAAAACCAGGATTGTCCGGAGTTCGGTTTCGGCTATGTGGGTTTTCGTATTGCCAGAACGGCTCAGGCGTCGACTCACGGCGAGAATAAGCGGACGCAACTGCCTTTTATTGATGTTCCGGGTGGGGCGCCTGCGGATATGGTAGTAGTCAATGGTGGGACTTTTTCTATGGGTGATGATTCTCAAGCAGAGCGTCAGGAAGAAAAACCGGCACATCAGGTAAAGGTGATAAGCTTTTACATGGCTAAGTATGAAGTGACCTTCGCGCAATATGACGCTTTTTGCAAGGCAATGGGGCGAAGTCCTCAGCCATTCGATTCCGGCTGGGGACGCGGCAACTGTCCGGTTACTTATGTGTCTTGGCAAGATGCTGTGGAATACTGCAACTGGCTCAGCGTAAAAGAAGGTTTGACTCCTGCCTATAGTGGTAAAGGCGATACTACGCAATGTGATTTTAGCGCGAATGGCTACCGCTTACCAACCGAAGCCGAATGGGAGTATGCGGCAAGAGGAGGTCAAACGGGTGGCAGATACCCGTATAGCGGCGGCAGTGATGCCGCTATAGTTACCTGGTATAGAGACAATTCGAATGACATGACTCACCCAGTAGGCGAAAAACAGGCCAATGAGCTGGGAATTTACGACATGAGCGGTAATGTAAGTGAATGGTGCTGGGACCGGTATGGCAGATACCAGGATACCACTGTGGATAATCCGCCCGGCGGGCTAAAGGGATATAGCCGCAGCATTCGGGGAGGAAATTGTTTCAGTGCAGCCAAATATTTGAGTGTTTCTTACCGTGACTTAAATGAACCTGAATATCATGATCGTGTTTTAGGATTTCGCCTTGTGAGACGTGCTTATTAATGTAGACAGGGTGGGTTAACATGAAGTATGTTAGTGAGAGGTGGATTTGAATTGAAAAGAGGATGTATCTTATTATTGCTGCTGCTCATATTGAGCCTGCCAGGCTCAGTCTTCGCTACTAACTGGGTACGCGTTGGAACAGGTGAATACTTTATAGACAGCGAGACAGTGGAGATAGGTAAAAGCGGCAGCGAGTTATCTTATTGGGAATATTATATAGGACAGGGCGGGTATAAATGGCTAAGCCATTATTATATCCGACTGAAAGAAAATCCACAGAAAGCCAACCTTTTAAAAGGCTTTTTGTATAAACCGGACAATCAGCTGGAGCATGAAATTATTCATCCCCATTCATTCAGTGTTCCTGAGGATTCGGCCATTAAAAAGGCGATTGATGTTGCCTTAGGCTATGCGCAGGAAAAGGAACAAAACGATGAAATTCCCAAGCTTCCATGAAAAATAATGGAGGATATAGCAGGTGTATTTCCAGAGTTATATTCCTGATATTGGCGATGCTGTGTTTCGGTATTGCAGGTTTGGTTTATTGGGATATAGCTATGTCTGATTCTGTAAGCGGCAACTACTCGCGGATA
>JAGGAC010000116.1 GCA_017889635.1 Bacillota bacterium
GTTTCACTTCTCCCGGATAACCGGTTATTTTTACATAACGAAAGCCATGGAAGGTAAATAAAGGTTCATATACTTCTTCCCCTTCGCCTTTAAGAACAAAATAGTCCTTCTGTTCTTTATTGCGGCCCATAATATTCATCAGGAAATTTCCTTGTTCATCAAGGACTTCGCTATGTTCCAGAACAATTTCTGTGCCGGTTTCTCCCGTTGCCTTTAACCGCACCCGGCCGCACACTACCTGGCCAAAATCAATTATTAGCTCACCCTTAGGCGTAACGATAATCCCAGACGGCTTCAGCACTTCCATTACTGTAACCGGTTCGCCATACTGGGCAACTAGATTTTCAAAGCCATGTTCAACTTCATTGACCGGCCCCCAATCATTTCCTGTATATCCGGCTAAATTCCAGCCTGTCTTTTCCTGTCTGGCATCATACCGTTCACCAATAAAAATATCGGAATATACTAAGGGTCCGGTTGAAGCTGTAAAGCTCTTGTCTGAGCCAATTATTTTCTTGGTCCCATCGGTGTAATCTATTTCAATTTGCACTAATAATGCCAGCTTATCTCCATACTGACAACTTTCACCGCTTAAGCCAATCCGTCCAACATACCATCCGTCAGCCAACGTCGAACCAAGAGTATTGGTTCCTGCACAAAGCATTTCGGTTATATCGTATGTTTGGTATTGCAGGTATTTAGGATAAGCGGTGATCTCTGGTGCCAATTCCCGGTTAGCTACTTTCCTCCCATTTAGCTCCAAAGAATATACCCCCAGAGCGGAAGCATAGATTCTAGCCTTTTTTACACCAGTACAAGCAGCAAATTCTTTTCTAATTAACAAACTAGGATTGAGACGAGAATAATCATTTTCATGTTTGCGATTACCCTCAAAAAGTTCAAAAAACTTTCGTTTTTCTTCTTTACTGGCTGGTCTTTGCTCAGGTTCAACCCATTTTGCTAACCAGTCTGAACTCGCCAGTAAGCCCATTTCCCATGACGAAATTCCACTCCAGTTAGTAACCATATCGGCTTCATCCCAAATACGAACCTTCCAATAGTACCGCTGACGCGATACAAGCGGCTTTCCAGTATATTGGCATTGCACTGATTGAGCGGATAACACTTTCCCAGTATCCCATACTAAATTAGTATCATCGCTAAGATCCTCCGGATTTGTTGCTACAACTACCTGGTAAGCAGTCTGCAAGGTGCCTCGCCTACCGGTTTGCAGTTCCCAGCTAAGTCTAGGCTGTTTTATATCTATCCCTAACGGATCTGTCATATATTCACAGCGCAGCCGGTAAACACTTATATCTAGTTGATTTATTGTTTTCATTGTTAGCTCCAGGGAATTTTTTTACAACTGTTTTTTTATATTCCAGTATTTATTTAGTTCAGCCATAAGGCGCTTATTGAGAACCTATACAACCCCTTATGGCTGAACCATTACAAAGCTGATTAGTATCCGATTTTAGAAGAAGAAGTCATACTGAGCACGGTATACTGTTTTGTCTGCATTACTAGTAATGTCTTTTCCTTTATAGCAGAACATAGTTAACTGCTGCATTCTAACTGGTGTATAATGGGCGCCAAACGCCATTCCTTTGAAGTCATAGCCTACACCGCCGTAGAAATCGCTGACAAGTCCGCCGTTAATGGTCGAATTTGCTGGAGTATCATGATAAGCGACAAATACATCATAAGAATGCGGTACGGCCCAGAACATCGACTGCTTGTACATTAATTGGGCAAAATAGCCTTTATTATTACCATCAGTACTAGACTTATCGGCAGCTGCCTGGAAAGAAAAATCCTTATTAAGCTTAGTATCGAAGCCTAATTCAACGAAATTTACACTGTCGCCATTGGTCGAAAGAGTCGAATAGCTTCCTTTTTCCGGTTTAAAATAATGATAAGCAGCTTTCACTGTGGTATCTCTTGAAACCTTGTAATCGGCTTCTGCCATGTAGTAGTTGCCATAGTTAAATGTAGTTGATGCGAGACCATATGTGCCATCGATTTTTCCGGCAAACAGCGAAGCTCCTACTACATTTCCGCCAAAATCAATCTTAGCCCCGCGTACAGGTGCCCCTTGATAATCGTTAGAGCTAACAACCATATCATAAGCAGGATTCAGGTTAAACCGCCCTGCCGTAAGATTAATCTTATCAATACCTGTTGTATTCACATATAGTTGCATTCCATTATAATCATAATTTGAAGAGCTACCCGCAGCCCCACTAGTTAAATCTCTATGACTAGCAAACTCATAGCCGATTTTGGTTTTATCATCAACTTTGAAAGAAATATTTCCATCAAAGTGAGCCGCCCAAACAGTAGTATCTGCCGAGCCTACCTTGACATCATTGTAACGGAAGCCTAAATATCCGTAGTATTGTACCTTTTCGGTTTTTGCCTCCATAGCATTTAAGCGAACGCCGATTGATTCCAATTCATTGCGATATTCGGCAGCCAGTTTTTCAATCAAAGCCTTTTCCTCGGCATTGGCTTTGTCCTCTTTAGCTAAGGCCTTAGCTACAATAACGGACATTTCATAACGTGACAGGGTTTTATCGCCGTAGAACTTGCCATCCACGCCATCAACGATTCCGTCATCAACTAATTTTTTTACAGCACCATACGACCAATGGCCTTTAGGAACATCAACAAATGGATTTGATATTGCCGCAGCTAACGCCGTGCCGCACAAAGAAAAAGTAAATACGATTATTGCTAATACAACCAAGCTCTTTTTCATACCATGACCTCCTAAAATTTTTTTCAGCAAAAATAATGAAGTATCCATGTTTCCTTCCTTGTTAGTGCTGAGGTTTTACTATTGCCACGCCCCTTTTGTTTTTCACCTCCTTGGCATAATCTTTTGTGTATTTCTTAAAATATGAATAGCGCGACAACTTTGACTATTCTTATCTTAACGTATCTCTTGTGCCCCAACAATGACGCTATTTTACAAAGATATGACCAAATTGTATGTAATTTTCTGGAAACTAAGAAGCTTAGACTGCAAAAATACCGCTTCCTGCAAAAGATTGCAAGAAGCGGTATTTACACACCTTATACACATTTTTAGTTACTATTTTCTCTTCTGAACTTCGCCGGAGTAATTCCATACTGTTTCTTAAATATCTGATAAAAAAAATTAACGTTCTGATATCCGACAGCGTTAGCGACTTTTGCAACGGCTATATTTGAGTTATTAAGCAGCATACAGGCTTTTTTTAATCTTGCTTCATGCAATATGTCGGTAAAATTAAACCCAGTTACTTGTTTTAACATCCTGCTTAAATAGTTAGAATTAAAATGGAACATTTCGGCAACAGACTCCAAAGTCGCATCATTGCAATGTTCCTGAATATACAGAATAAGATCCGATAGCTTAATCTCTTTTATGATATATGATGTCCGATTATTCCTGCTCTCAGTATAAATCTTTAAAAGCTCCGATAAAATAATTACCATATAACTGTTAATAACCTCATCAGACCATAAGGAACGATCAAAGCTTTCCGCTAACAAATACAGCATAAGCTGGCGAACCTTTTCTGACTGCTCCGAACTGAAAACCATATAGTTATTAACATCATTGTTTGGATCCAAGGCTTTAGCAAAAAAACCGGAAAACAAATCATTGCCTGATAAACGTCCGATGAGAACCTCCTTAAGATAAGTCCGGCTCATAAGACAATTAATAAAAATATCATTTTCGCCAGCAGGCTCAATCTGATGGTGCACATTCGTATCAATAATACATATTTGCCCCTGCTGCATAGTGACAGCAGTATCATTAATAACCTGGCGGCATTGTCCGGAATAAACATATATCATTTCAATAAACGAATGACTATGCGGCGCTGTTTTAAGAAACCGCGGATGACAGCAAAAACTAATCCCTTCAGAAGCAAACGCTAACTTAGCATTGCCATCTGATGGATTATTCAATATATTATCAATAACATCCCGTTTTTCAAAAGTCGGATACTTCTTCTTATCTTCTTGCTGAACAAGAGGCTTAAGCGCCTGGATATCTCGATTGGTTCGCAAGGCTTCTTCAAATGGTGTAAAACGGCGTAAAAAATTATCCAACTCCCATTTGTCCAAATCTAACACTCCTATTTTTACTTTAACGGCTGGTATATTCAATTGACATTTGCCTTTTATTATACCATCACAGGCTAAGAAAAGGTGCTCCGACTTCCAATAAATATAAAGCATTGGCAGCTTCTTAATTAGTCATATAGCCTCTAGCGTATCAACGCTCTTGTTTTACAGAATTTTCCGAATATTTATCCGCAAATATAGTTATCCTTTGACCAATTATTACTTGTATATATCCGTCTACAGGCGCCTTAGTATTTAATAAAAAGATTGTATATCGCGCTATGTGATATCGCGAATTCTTTAATTCCCCAATATCTAACGAATATAATTCGATCTTAACTAAAGGTATCCCTTCATGTAAAAAGCCAAAATCACTCCCCATCTACATTTGACTATAAATGGGGAGTGATTTGGCTTTTTGTCTACAAACTAATTTTTACTTATTATCTTTCATTCTTAAAATATAGAATCCATCATCCAATGCATCTATAATAATATTTCCTCTATCATCCACAATTACATCTTCTGTTGTAGCATTTCTTGGTCCAGGAAATCCCGGGAAATACGATTCGTCAGGTGCTTTATTGGGGTTTGGAGGTATAAAATACGCTATTTCCTTAATGTAATATGGATCTGAAACATCGTATACACGAAGTCCTGCATGGAAATAACAGCAATATACTCTGTCCCCACGCTGTTCTAACCACGGCTTTCCTGACATCGGCTCATGCAAATTATGTGGCCCAAAGGGACCCGTTGCTCCATCTAGCTGCATCTCGTTAAAGTTTCTATAAGGGAAATTCTCTGGTACTTCGGGATACGGAAATTCTGCTATTAATGTCGGGTTATATGGATCACGAACATCTACCATATGAATATTATTTAACGAATGGGCACGATTTTCTTGTCTTAGTTTTTCTGGTGGGAAGAACTGAAAACGCTCCCCTTCATTTGTTACAACAACTAAATCACGCCCAGGCAATGGCAGTGCGGTGTGAGTTCTTGCACCTGCTAAGGTACTTGAAAACGCCGGCATAAACTTAAGTTGGCCTAAAGCTTTAGGCCGTGTAAAATCAGCGACATCCAAAACAACTAATCCATCGCCGCAATATCCTAAATATGCCTTATCTCCTACTACAAAAGGAGGTCCATGCATCCAGCCTTTATCCATAAATGCCGGTACATGTGCGGCATGCGGGTCAAAGGTTCGTCCCGGAAAACCATCAGCATACTGATGTGGTGACCACCAACGGCCAACTTCAACCGGATTTGACGGATCATCAATATCAACAATACGATAAATCATTCCCTCAAACCCTCTGCATTCTGCAGATAAGTGCACATAACGTCCACCATTATACATAAAGCGATG